>NZ_JBEEAC010000010.1:0-212947 GCF_040120695.1 Plantactinospora sp. B6F1
GGCCACGACACACACTGGCTCAACTGGCGCCGCCGTCACCAGGCCCGTGCACGCTGGTTCCACCAACGTGCACGGCTGAACCGGGACTACGCCCTGGTCAACTAGCAATTGGCGGCTGCCGTACTAGGGGCTCTTCCGCGACGCGTCGGTCCCCCGAGCATGCCTGGCTCGTCACCGGCCCGCTCGGGATCTTCGCCGTCGTCATGACGGTCGCGCTCGGCGTCCTCGACAGGGAACGCACCGGCGAGTGGGCGCTTGCCGTGCTGGTCAGGGAATCCGTTGGCGAGTGGGCACTGGCCGCCCTGGTCCTCGCCCTGGTCCTCGCCTCCGAGATGCCGATGTTCTACATCGTCATCCGGCGCCAGACGATTCCCTTCACCATCACCGAGATTCCGCTGCTCTTCGCGCTCTTCGTGCTGCCGCCGCTGACCGTCGTACTGGTCTTCACCCTGGGCTCGCTGATCGCCCAACTCCGCCGCCGGTTCGCCCAACCGAAGCTCTGGTTCAACGTCGCCAAGGCCGCGGCGGCGAGTTCGCTGGCCAGCCTGGTCGTCCTCGCCCTGCCGGACATGCGCGGGTTCGGGCCGGGGACCTGGGCCATCCTGGCCGCCGCCGTCGGCAGTCACACCCTGATGACCCTGGTCGCCGTGGCGGCGTTGATCGCAGTGATCCATGACGCCTCGGCCGGCTGGGAGATGGTCCGCTCCTCCGGACCGGGCCTGATCACCGCGGCGATCAACGTCGCCGTGGGCCTGGTCATCATGCTCTGCCTCCGTACCACCGGGTGGTCCGCCCTGCTGCTGGTGGCGCTCGCCAGCGCTCTGGCGGTGCTGTACCGGTCCTACTCGCAGTTCTTCCGGCAGCACCGGACGCTGGCCGACGTGTACGAGCTGACCAAGGCGATGAGCGAGCGCGGGCAGGACGGCACGCTGGCCGACTCGCTGCTCGGCCGGGTCCGGGCGATCATGCAGGCCGAAACCGCCACCCTCTGGCTGCCGGCGCAGGGCCGGCATCCGGAGGTACTGCTGACCGCGCGGGTCGAGGAACGCGGGCTGCTCGACATCTCCCGGACCCCGGTCATCGCCCGCCAGCGGGCATGCGAGGAAGGGCGTACGGTGGCCGCCGGCGCTCGGGTGGGCGACGACCGGGAGATCCGGGAGGCGTTGCGCGGTGCGGGCCTCAAGGAGGTGATCGTCACCCCGCTGCGATCCGGTCAGGCGGTCATCGGTTCCCTGGAGGTGGTGAACCGGCTCGGTGACACCGGCCACTTCACCGAGGCCGACCTGCCGGTCTTCGAGACGATCGCGGCGCACGCGGCGGTCGCGCTGGAGAACTCCCGGCTGGTGGACCGGTTGCGGCACGACGCGTACCACGACGCGCTGACCAACCTGCCCAACCGGCGGCGGGTGCGCGGCGCACTGGAGGAGGCGGTCCGGGTCCGCGCCCCGAACGAGGTCGTCGCGGTACTGCTCTTCGACGTTGCCGGCCTGCGCCACGTGAACGAGTCCGTCGGGCACGCGGCCGGTGACCGGGTCCTGGTCGAGGTCGCCACCCGGCTGCGCGCGCTGGCCCCCGCCGCCGCCCTGGTCGGCCGGGTCGGCAGCGACGAGTTCGTGGTGACGCTGCGGATGGAGAGCAGCGACGCCGCACTCGACCTCGCCGCCGAGCTGCGCGATCAGATCCGCGACCGGATGGTCTTCGACGTGCTGGTCCTCGACATCGACACCGTGGTCGGGGTCGCGGTGCATCCGGACCACGGGGACGACCCGGCGACCCTGCTCCAGCGCGCCGATCTCGCGGTGACCAGGGCAAAGTCGGCCCCGGACGGGATCCAGCTGTTCAGCCCCGGGCTGGAGTCCCGGTCGTCGCGCCGGCTCGGCCTCGCCGGCGACCTGCGCCGCGCGCTCGACCACGCCGAGGTGGAGGTCTACTACCAGCCAAAGGTCGCGCTGACCGACCGACGGCTGGTCGGGGTGGAGTGCCTGGCCCGGTGGGTGCACCCGGCGCACGGAACGGTGGCCCCGGAGGACTTCGTGGCGGTGGCCGAGCACACCGGCCAGCTGCCCGAGCTGACCAGGATGGTGCTCGGCGAGGCGCTGCGGCGCAGCCGCGACTGGACCAGCGGCGGCGACAGCCTCGCCGTCTCGGTGAACATCTCGCCGCGTACGCTCGCCGACCAGCAGTTCCCGACCCTGGTGCAGGGGATGCTCGCGGAGTACGGCGTCGCCCCGGAGCTGCTCACGCTGGAGATCAAGGAGGCCGGCGTACTGGACGGCACCGAACGCGCGGTGCCGGGGCTGCGCCGGCTGCGCGACATCGGGGTACGCCTCGCCGTCGACGACTTCGGCACCGGCCACTCCTCGCTCTCCTACCTGCGCCGGCTGCCGGTCAACGAGGTCAAGGTCGACCGCTCGTTCGTGCAGGGGATGGCGACCGATCCGGTGGACCTGGCGATCGTGAACGCGGTGGTGACGCTCTCCCAGCAGTTCGGCCTGGCGGTGGTGGCCGAGGGGGTGGAGAGCGAACTCACCCTGGAGCTGCTCCAGGACATCGGGTGCCAGATCGGGCAGGGCTTCCTGTTCAGCCGTCCGCTGCCGTACGAGCGCCTGGAGGCGTGGTTCGCCGCCCAGACGGAGTCCGACGCCCAGTCCGGCCCATCCGACGTACGGCGGCTGCGGGCGGTGCCCTGAGCCGCACCGCCGACCCGGGACCGATGCCCCGGTATGGTCGCCGGGGATCTGATTTCACCTCGTGCCCGGCGACGTGTACTCTTACCTCTGCGCGCCACCGGGAAAGATCGCGTGCGCGCCCCCTTAGCTCAGTCGGCAGAGCGTCTCCATGGTAAGGAGAAGGTCTACGGTTCGATTCCGTAAGGGGGCTCAGAGGGTTCAGCTGGACCCGCCACGGCGGTGTAGCTCAGATGGCAGAGCAAGCGGCTCATAATCGCTGTGTCGCCGGTTCAAGTCCGGCCACCGCTACTCTCGGGCGCCGGGCCACCCCGGAGACCGAAACGAGGGCGCCGTTGGCGCCCACTTTGCGTGTCCGCGTGGCAGGCGTCTACGCTGGTACGTCGTAGTTCAGTCCGCTAACCAGGAAGGCGCCCCGCCGTGGCCAAGGCGACCGATGTCCGTCCCAAGATCACTTTGGCGTGTGTGGAGTGCAAGGAGCGCAACTACATCACGCGTAAGAACCGCCGCAACGACCCGGACCGCATCGAGCTGAAGAAGTTCTGCCCCCGGGACGGCCGGCACACCGTTCACCGCGAGACCCGCTGACCGCGGCCGACGTCGGTCGGCCCACCAGGCACCCCAGGATCGCCGTTCCGGCCCTGGCGAGCGCGCCCTCCGAGCCCGCTCCCGCCGAGGCCCGGGCGGCGATTTCTGCATCTCCGCGCCCCGCCCCGCTCCGGCCTCCCGCTAGCTCTGTTCCGGCCGCCGGGCGGCGTCCCCGACGGCTCGCCCCGGCCGTGTAGGTTCGGCGGCATGTCCCTGGACCCGTCCTTCGTCGGCCGCAGCTATCCGCCGACTCCGCCCTACCAGGTGGGCCGCGAGAAGATCCGAGAGTTCGCCACGGCGATCGGCGCCGCCGATCCGGCGTACCACGATCCGGACGCGGCCCGGGCGCTCGGGCACGCCGACGTGGTGGCCCCGCCGACCTATCCGTTCACGATCACGATGGCGGCCAACCGGCAGATCGTCGAGGATCCGGAACTCGGTGTCGACTACAGCCGGGTGGTCCACGGTGACCAGCGGTTCCGGTACACCCGACCGGTGGTGGCCGGCGACGAGCTGGTCTGCGTCAACACGATCGAGGAGATCGTCAACCGGGGAGGGCACGGCTACATGACCACCCGCACCGAGGTGAGCACGACCGCCGGGGAGCCGGTGGTCACCGTCTGGACCAAGCTCGTCGTACGCGGAGAGGGCTGAGATGGATCTTTCACCTCGTACCTTCCGGATCACCCGCGCGGACCTGGTCCGATACGCCGGCGCCTCGGGGGATTTCAACCCCATCCACTGGAGCGACCGGTTCGCCGGCAAGGTCGGGCTGCCCGGGGTGATCGCGCACGGCATGCTCACCATGGCGCTGGTCGGGCGGGCCGTCACCGACTGGGCCGGCTCACCGGACGCGGTGGTGGAGTACAACGTCCGGTTCACCCGGCCGGTCGTGGTGCCGGACGACGACGAGGGCGCCGAGATCGAGGTGAGCGCCACGGTCCGGGGCGAGCCCGAGGACGGACTCACCCGGCTCGACCTGACCGCCACCTGCCAGGGGGAGAAGGTGCTGGCCCAGGCGCGGGCGGTGATCCGCACCCCGGCCTAGCTCCGTGGCGGAGAAGCTCGACGGGGCTCGCTGGACACACCGGTTGGGAAACTCGTGCCTCTACCCGTACACTGGTCCGCCGTGGGGCAAGTGGCCTCTACTCAGGCGTGCGTACCTGAGTGGGTCCAGCTACCCCCACAGGGGTGTAGCTCAATTGGCAGAGCAGCGGTCTCCAAAACCGCAGGCTGCAGGTTCAAGTCCTGTCACCCCTGCGCCTACGGCCTGACCGGTCCCGGGATCGGCGTCGCCACCACGGTGGCGACCGGCTCGTGTTGGTGGCATCGGCGGGGTCGAGCCGAGGCGGTTCGTCCGCCCGGTCCGCTCCCCGACGGAACCGCCGGCCGCGGGCCGTTCCGGGGACGGTCGTCCGGAGGTTCGGTCGAGGGCGGTCGGCGCCCGCGACGGGACTCCGGATTCCGGCCGGCGTGAAAAGCGCAGCGCGCGCCCACCGGCGTGCGTACCAACCACCCGGCGACGGAGGGCGAAGTGGCCGAGAAGAATCGGCGCGACGAGGACGACAACGACCGTCTCGACGACGAGATGATCGACGACGTTGTCGACGATGACGCCGACGACGAGGCGGACGAGCCGGTCGGGCGTGGTGGCACCGCCATTCGCGAGCGCACCAAGGCCGACTCGGCGGACAGCAGGCCCAAGACCAAGCCAGAGGGTCGGGTCGGAATATTCGGCCGGCTTGCCCGGTTCTTCCGCGAGGTCGTGGCGGAGCTGCGTAAGGTCATCTGGCCGACCCGTAAGGAACTGCTGACCTACACCGCCGTGGTGGTCGTGTTCGTCGCCGTGGTGCTGTCGATCGTGGCCGGGCTGGACTACGCCTTCGCCCGCGGCGTGCTGTGGGTCTTCGGCGGCTCCAGTTGACCACCTGCCCCACCTGATAGTGACGGAAGTGAGCGAGCGTGCCTGAGTACGACGAGACCGCCGAGACCCCGGACGAGCAGTCCGCGGTGGCGACGGCGAGCGGTACCGAGTCGGTCGAGGCCGCCAACGAATCGGAGTTCGCCGCTGGCGAGGCAGCGGACGAGGAGTACGACCCGGTCGCCGAGCTGCGCCAGAAGCTCCGCTACGCGCCCGGTGACTGGTTTGTGGTCCACTCGTACGCCGGTTACGAGAACAAGGTCAAGACGAACCTGGAGACCCGGATCACCAGCCTCGACATGGAGGAGTTCATCTACCAGGTCGAGGTGCCGACCCGGGAAGAGGTCGAGGTCAAGAACGGCAAGCGCCTCCAGGTCCAGAACAAGGTCTTCCCGGGCTACATCCTGGTCCGGATGGAGCTGACCCCGGAGTCGTACTCCTGTGTGCGCAACACCCCCGGGGTGACCGGCTTCGTCGGCGCGACCGACCGGGCCGACCGGCCGGCACCGCTCTCGCTCGACGAGGTGCTCAAGTGGCTCGCCCCGGCGGTGGAGACCGAGACCAAGAAGGCGAAGCCGGAAGTCAAGGTGCTCGACTTCGAGGTCGGCGACTCGGTCACGGTGACCGACGGCGCCTTCGCGTCGCTGCCGGCCACGATCAGCGAGATCAACGCCGACCAGCAGAAGCTCAAGGTCCTGGTGTCGATCTTCGGTCGGGAGACTCCGGTCGAGCTTAACTTCAACCAGGTCGCCAAGATCTGATCGACGGGCGCCCGGGGCTCCCGGCCCGGGCCGACCTCGGCGCGTCGCCCAGCCGGTGCTGCGTTACTCTTGAACGTCGCCCGCGACGCAGGCGCGCTTGACCGTGCGCGCCGACGGACGACGTCAGGTGCAGTTCCTCACGTTTCAAGCCCAGGAAGAGACATGCCTCCGAAGAAGAAGCTCGTCAAGACGTTCACGCTTCAGCTCCCGGCGGGCCAGGCCACCCCGGCGCCGCCGGTCGGCCCGGCGCTGGGCCAGCACGGCGTCAACATCATGGAGTTCTGCAAGTCCTACAACTCGCAGACCGAGTCGCAGCGCGGCGACATCGTGCCGGCCGAGATCAGCGTGTACGAGGACCGGACCTTCACCTTCGTGCTGAAGACCCCGCCGGCCGCCCGACTGCTGATAAAGGCTGCCGGCGTGCAGAAGGGCTCCGGCGTCCCGCACAGCCAGAAGGTCGGCTCGATCAGCCGCGCCCAGTTGCGCGAGATCGCCGAGAAGAAGATGGCCGACCTGAACGCCAACGACGTCGAGCACGCCGAGAAGATCATCGCCGGCACCGCCCGGTCGATGGGCATCACGGTCAAGGAATAGTCCTCCTCCCCACCCCTACCGGCACGATCAGTTCGTGGGAGGGCGGCGGCACGCCCGCGGCCCGCCAGACACCACAGGAGTAATTAGATATGCAGCGCAGCAAGAGCTACCGCAAGGCCGCCGAGGCCATCGACCGGGACAAGCTCTACACCCCGGTCGAGGCCGTACGCCTGGCCAAGGGGAGCAGCACCGTCAAGTTCGACGCCACGGTCGAGGTCGCGATGCGCCTCGGCGTCGACCCCCGTAAGGCCGACCAGATGGTCCGGGGCACGGTCAACCTGCCGCACGGCACCGGCAAGACCGCCCGCGTGATCGTCTTCGCGGCCGGCGCCAAGGCCGACGAGGCGACCGCCGCCGGGGCGGACGTGGTCGGCACCGACGAGCTGGTCGCCCGGATCCAGGAGGGTTGGCTGGACTTCGACGCGGCGATCGCCACGCCCGACCAGATGGCCAAGATCGGTCGGATCGCGCGGATCCTGGGCCCGCGCGGTCTCATGCCGAACCCGAAGACCGGCACGGTGACCATGGACGTCACCAAGGCCGTCTCGGACATCAAGGGTGGCAAGATCACTTTCCGGGTGGACAAGCACTCCAACCTGCACCTGATCATCGGCAAGGCGTCGTTCTCCGAGACCCAGTTGGTCGACAACTACGCCGCGGTGCTCGACGAGGTGCTCCGCTCCAAGCCGTCCGCGGCCAAGGGCAAGTACCTGCGGAAGATCACCCTCACCACCACCATGGGCCCGGGCGTTCCGGTCGACCCGAACGTGGTGAAGAACCTGCGGGAGTCGGCCGAGGCCTGAGCCTCGACCGAACCGGTCGGTCCCGTCCGACGCGGGGCGCCCAGCGAAGTTTCGCGGGCGCCCCGCGTCTGCGTTCCGGGTGCATGACGGGCTTCGGTCGTTTGCCGCCCCATCCACCGGGGCGCCACGGGTCCCACGGGCCGGGCGACGCTGTGGCACTCTGCAACCCGTGCGACTGGAACAGGTCTGGCTGCGGTACGGCGTCCGCGCTCCGTGGGTGCTGCGCGCGGTCGAGGCGGAGATAGCCCCCGGGCAGAGCGCCGTGGTGCTCGGCCGCAACGGTGCGGGCAAGTCGACGCTGCTCCAGGCGGCGGTCGGCGTACTGGATCCGACCCGGGGCGTGGTCCGGGATCGGCCCCGGACGGTCGGCTGGGTGCCGGAGCGGTTCCCGGCGGACCAGCCGTACACGGTCGTCCAGTACCTGACCGGGATGGGCCGGGTCCGAGGACTCTCCGGCGCGGCGGCGGCCCGTACCGCGACCGGCTGGATCGAGCGCCTCGGACTGGCCCCGTACCGCGAGGTCCGGCTGCCGGCGCTCTCCAAGGGCACTGCCCAGAAGGTGGGGCTGGCCCAGGCCCTGCTCTGCCCGCCCGGTCTGCTCGTCCTGGACGAACCGTGGGAGGGGTTGGACGCGGCCACCCGGGAGCTGGTCCCCGAACTCATCGGGGAGGTGCTCGCCGACGGCGGCGCGGTGCTGGTCAGCGACCACCGTGGCGAGACGGTACGGCTGCCGGACGCCGTGCGGTGGAGCGTGGCCGACGGGACCGTGACCGTACAGCCCCCGGCCGCCGCCGAACAGCGGGTCGACGACACCTCCGCCGGCAGTGCCTCCGCCGGGACTCCGGTCGCCACCGACCAGACCGTCGCGGGGGCAGGAACCCTGGTGGTGGAGATCGCGGTCTCGACCGCCCGGGCGTTGGAGACGGTCGCCGCGCTGCGCCGCGCCGGCCACCGGGTGCTCGGGGTACGACGCCCCGCCGAACCGCCAGCCGCTGCCGACGGTGCGGCCACGCCGGCCGGCGAGCCCGACGGGGGCGACGGGCGGTCGGCGGATCCACCGGCTGCCACGGAGGCCCTGGAAGGTGGGGCGGCATGACCGCGCTGGCCCGGATGCGACTGGCGGGCTTCGTCCGGACCGCCCGAGCGCTGCCACCGCTGATCGCCGGGCTGGTCGCGCTCACCGTGCTGTACGGGGGCGGTGCCGCACAGGCCGCCGAGGCGTACGGTGTCTCCGCCGTGGTGCTCTTCCCGGTCCTGGCCTGGCAGACGAAGCTCCTGCTGGACACCGAGCCGGACACCCAGCGCCGGCTTGCGGTGGTCGCCGCCGGACGCCGCGCGGAACTGGCCGGCGGAGTACTCGCCGCCGGGCTGGCCGGGCTGGCCCTGATTCCGGTCGCGCTGCTGCTGCCCTGGCTGGTAGGCGGGGTGACCGGGCCGGAACGCGACGGCGACCTGCCGCTCGCACTCGGCCTGACGATCGGGCTGTGGGCACACCTGCTGGTCCTGCCGGCGGCCGTCGCCCTGGGCGCGCTGGCCAGCCGGGCGGCCGCCAGCAGCCCGCTGTACGGACTGGCCGCCCTGGTCGGCGGGGTGGTCGGGGTGTACGTGTTCGGACTGAAGGACTCCCTGCTGCCGTGGGTCGCCCCTCCGGTACTCGCCGTCGCCCGGGCCAGCACCGCCGGACCGACCGGTGGTTCGGTGCTGCTGTTGACCGGGCACGCCCTGTTCTGGAGCGCGACGGCACTTGCCGGTTACGCCCTGCTGCGCCGTCGCCGGACGTGATCGGCGCGCGGGGCGGACGTGAGCCGGACCACCTCGGGTGATTTGGTCGTCACGGCCGGCATCCCGTACTCTGATAAGCCGGTCAGGCTAGCTTGGCCGACGTTTTACCCAGAGACCGCTGGTCACCGTGCCCCGGCACGGTCGAAGGTCCCGCTCGACGGGCGGCCCGCGCAGGGAGAGACGGTAGCGTGCCAGGTCGTGTCCACATGACCTTCCCCGCCCCGTGCGCCCTGCGCCGGGGCTTTCTCGTTGTGGCGGAACCTCCGAGCGCACCCGGGCTCCGACCGCGCCCGGACGGCCGGTCGGGCCGTGGCCAGCCTGGAGCAACGAGAGAGGAGGGACATGGCGGACAAGCCGGTTCGGGCCGACAAGGCCACCGCCGTCGCCGAGCTCACCGAATACTTCCGCAACTCGGGAGCCACCGTGCTGACCGAGTACCGCGGGCTGACGGTTTCCCAGCTGACCCAGCTGCGCCGCTCGCTGGGTCGGGACACGACCTACGAGGTGGCGAAGAACACGCTGGCCAAGCGTGCCGCGACGGATGCTGGCATTGCCGGCCTCGACGAGCTGTTCACCGGTCCTACCGCGCTGACCTTCGTCTCCGGCGACGTGGTCGAGGCGGCGAAGGGTCTGCGGGACTTCGCGAAGGCCAACCCGAAGCTCGTCATCAAGGGTGGCGTCTTCGAGGGCCGGGCGATCACCGCGGACGAGGTCAACAAGCTCGCCGACCTCGAGTCCCGTGAGGTGCTGCTGGCCAAGATGGCCGGCGCGATGAAGGGCAGCCTGAGCAAGGCCGCTGCCCTGTTCCAGGCGCCGCTGGCGCAGACCGCCCGCCTGGCGGCTGCCCTGCAGGACAAGCGTGAGAAGGAGGGGCAGGCCTGAGCGGCCAGCCCTCCGGTACCCCGATATTCGTGTAAGAGATTAGGAAAGGACGCCAGACACCATGGCGAAGCTCAGCACCGAAGAGCTGCTCGACGCGTTCAAGGAGATGACGCTGATCGAGCTCTCGGAGTTCGTGAAGCAGTTCGAGACCACCTTCGACGTGACCGCCGCCGCGCCGGTGGCCGTCGCCACCGGTGGCCCGGCGGCCCCGGCTGCCGAGGCCGAGCCGGAGCAGGACGAGTTCGACGTCATCCTGGAGGCGGACGGCGGCAAGAAGATCCAGGTCATCAAGGTCGTGCGCGAGCTGACCGGCCTGGGTCTGAAGGAGGCCAAGGACCTCGTCGAGGCCGCGCCGAAGCCGGTCCTGGAGAAGGCCAACAAGGAGGCCGCCGAGAAGGCCAAGGCCAAGCTGGAGGCCGAGGGCGCGAAGGTCACCCTCAAGTAGTTTCCGCAGTACGTCGCCGAGGGGCCCGTACCCCCACTCTCCGCTCCGCCGAGCGGGGTGCAGCGGAGGTACGGGCACCGCGGCGGCCCGCGTCGGCCGAGTGACCTGACGCACAGAAGTGTCGCCGACGGGCGGCGATCCGGCGCCGGATCGCCGCCCGTCTCCGTCCGCTGACTGGCTGCGACCGTGGATGATCAGGGCTTTGGCGCCTCGGACGGCTGTCGCCGGCCCGTCCGGGCGGTCAGGCTCGGGTGGCGACGCGGGCAAAGACGTCGCCCGACCCGGGCATCAGCCCTTGACGCGACACGAACCGGCAGGCACGCTGACATCAGCAAGACCTTCCGCGCTTGCGACGGCCGACACCTGGGTAAGGGCCAACGGCAGCACCACGAGCCGCCGGTCACTACGAGGCCTAGCGGGATGCGTGCGGGACGTGTGAGCGCGCTCGGCGCGCGCCGACCGACGGTTGGCGACACGTTCTGCAACGCCCTGCCGTGGTGGGCTGGACAGCGGTTAGCCGCTCGGCTACACTGCTAGTTTGCGCTGCCTTCCGACTTGACCCCTGCTCGGAATGTCCAGTTTTGGGCGTTTGGAGTGGGGCCATTGGAGTGCACGCGTGACAGCCGCATCTAGCAGCACCGGTCCTCGGAAGGACGCATCTTGGCAGCTTCCCGCCCTGCGAAGACCAGTCGTACGTCGAGCGCTTTCGCGCCCCGCCGAATCTCCTTCGGCAGGATTACCGAACACCTCGAGGTCCCCAACCTCCTCGCCATCCAGAACGAGTCGTTTGACTGGCTGGTCGGCAACGAGGCTTGGCAGGGCCGGTCGGCCGACGACCCGCACGCTCGATCGGGTCTCGCCGAGATCCTCGACGAGATCAGTCCCATTGAGGACTTCTCCGGCACTATGTCGCTCTCCTTCTCCGCGCCCCGCTTCGACGAGGTCAAGGCCTCGATCGAGGAGTGCAAGGAGAAGGACCTGACCTACTGCGCCCCGCTCTTCGTGACCGCGGAGTTTACCAACAACACCACCGGCGAGATCAAGAGCCAGACGGTGTTCATGGGTGACTTCCCGATGATGACGCCGAAGGGCACCTTCATCATCAACGGCACCGAGCGCGTGGTGGTCAGCCAGCTCGTCCGGTCCCCGGGCGTCTACTTCGACAAGCAGCCGGACAAGACCTCCGACCGCGATCTCTCCAGCGTCAAGGTCATCCCGAGCCGGGGTGCCTGGCTGGAGTTCGACATCGACAAGCGCGACACCGTGGGTGTCCGCATCGACCGTAAGCGCCGGCAGGCCGTCACCGTCCTGCTCAAGGCGATCGGCTGGACCAACGAGCAGATCCGTGAGCGGTTCGGCTGGTCCGAGCTGATGATGACCACCCTGGAGAAGGACCACATCGCCGGGGTGGACGAGGCGCTGCTCGACATCTACCGCAAGCTCCGGCCGGGCGAGCCCCCGACGCGGGAGAACGCCCAGACCCTGCTCGACAACCTCTTCTTCAACCCGAAGCGGTACGACGTCGCCAAGGTCGGCCGATACAAGTTCAACAAGAAGCTCGAGCTCGACGTGCCGATCAACACCGGCACGCTGACCGAGGACGACATCGTCGCCACCGTGGAGTACCTCTGCCGGCTGCACGCCGGTGAGGAGGGCTACGAGGCCGACGACATCGACCACTTCGGCAACCGCCGGCTCCGTACCGTGGGCGAGCTGATCCAGAACCAGGTTCGGGTCGGCCTCTCCCGGATGGAGCGGGTGGTCCGGGAGCGGATGACCACCCAGGACGTCGAGGCGATCACCCCGCAGACCCTGATCAACATCCGTCCGGTGGTGGCGGCGATCAAGGAGTTCTTTGGTACGTCGCAGCTGTCCCAGTTCATGGACCAGACCAACCCGCTGGCGGGGCTCACCCACCGGCGTCGGCTGAGCGCGCTCGGCCCGGGTGGTCTGTCCCGGGAGCGGGCCGGCTTCGAGGTTCGGGACGTGCACCCGTCGCACTACGGCCGGATGTGCCCGATCGAGACGCCGGAAGGCCCGAACATCGGCCTGATCGGTGCCCTGTCGACCTTCGGCCGGGTCAACCCGTTCGGCTTCATCGAGACGCCGTACCGCAAGGTGGTCGAGGGCCGGGTCACCGACCAGATCGACTACCTGACCGCCGACGAGGAGGACCGGTTCGTCAAGGCGCAGGCCAACACCGCGCTGCGCGCGGACGGCACCTTCGCCGAGGACCGGGTCCTGGTCCGCCGGAAGGGTGGTGAGGTCGACTTCGTCGCGCCCACCGCCGTCGACTACATGGACGTGTCGCCGCGCCAGATGGTGTCGGTCGCCACCGCCATGATCCCGTTCCTCGAGCACGACGACGCCAACCGGGCGCTGATGGGCGCGAACATGCAGCGCCAGGCGGTGCCGCTGGTCAAGGCCGAGGCGCCGCTGGTCGGCACCGGCATGGAATACCGGGCCGCGGTCGACGCCGGCGACGTGGTCGTCGCCGAGGTCGGCGGCGTGGTCGAGGACCTGTGTGCCGACTACGTGACGGTGCACCAGGACGACGGCCACCGGCGTACCTACCTGCTGCACAAGTTCCGCCGCTCGAACGCGGGCTCCTGTGTCAACCAGAAGCCGATCGTCTTCGAGGGCGACCGGGTGGAGGCGGGCCAGGTCATCGCGGACGGTCCGTGCACCGACGACGGTGAGATGGCCCTCGGTCGCAACCTGCTGGTCGCCTTCATGCCGTGGGAGGGCCACAACTACGAGGACGCGATCATCCTGTCGCAGCGCCTCGTCCAGCAGGACTCCCTCACCTCGATCCACATCGAGGAGCACGAGGTCGACGCCCGGGACACCAAGCTCGGTCCGGAGGAGATCACCCGGGACATCCCGAACGTCAGCGAGGAGATGCTCGCCGACCTCGACGAGCGCGGCATCATCCGGATCGGCGCCGAGGTCGTCACCGGGGACATCCTGGTCGGCAAGGTCACCCCCAAGGGTGAGACCGAGCTGACCCCGGAGGAGCGGCTGCTCCGGGCGATCTTCGGCGAGAAGGCGCGTGAGGTCCGGGACACCTCGCTGAAGGTGCCGCACGGCGAGACCGGCACGGTCATCGGGGTACGCACCTTCAGCCGGGAGGACGGCGACGAGCTGCCGCCGGGTGTGAACGAGCTGGTCCGGGTCTACGTGGCACAGAAGCGGAAGATCCAGGACGGTGACAAGCTCGCCGGCCGGCACGGCAACAAGGGCGTCATCTCGAAGATCCTGCCCATAGAGGACATGCCCTTCCTCGAGGACGGCACCCCGGTCGACATCGTGCTCAACCCGCTCGGCGTGCCGAGCCGGATGAACATCGGCCAGGTGCTGGAGACCCACCTCGGGTGGGTCGCCAAGACCGGCTGGCAGGTCCAGGGCGACGACGCCGACTGGAAGCGGGCGCTGCGTGCGATCGACGCGGACTCCTCCGAGCCGGACACCAACGTGGCGACGCCGGTCTTCGACGGCGCCACGGAGGCGGAGATCTCCGGTCTGCTCTCGTCGACCCTGCCCAACCGGGACGGCGAGCAGCTGATCGGCGCGAGCGGCAAGGCACGGCTCTTCGACGGACGTTCCGGCGAGCCGCTGCCCGACCCGATCGCGGTCGGCTACATCTACATCCTCAAGCTGAACCACCTGGTCGACGACAAGATCCACGCTCGGTCGACCGGCCCGTACTCGATGATCACGCAGCAGCCGCTGGGTGGTAAGGCGCAGTTCGGTGGCCAGCGGTTCGGCGAGATGGAGTGCTGGGCGATGCAGGCGTACGGCGCCGCGTACGCCCTGCAGGAGCTGCTGACGATCAAGTCGGACGACGTCCTCGGCCGGGTCAAGGTGTACGAGGCGATCGTCAAGGGCGAGAACATTCCCGAACCGGGCATCCCGGAGTCCTTCAAGGTGCTGCTCAAGGAGCTGCAGTCGCTGTGCCTCAACGTGGAGGTGCTCTCCAGCGACGGTGTGGCTCTGGAGATGCGCGAGACCGACGACGAGGTCTTCCGGGCCGCGGAGGAACTCGGCATCGACCTGTCCCGGCGTGAGCCGAGCTCGGTCGAAGAGGTGTGAGGTGCGTGGTGGGTTCGGGGCGGCGCGACCCGCTCCGGCGCGGGTTCCGGGGCGCGATGCAAAGCGGGTGCGCCGGAACTCGCGAGGTCAGGCTTGATCCCTGACCGGGTTACGCCGCCCCGAACCCCCAGCCCCGGTGAGCTAGCAGTGAAACGACACGACACGAGGGACATATAACGTGCTCGACGTCAACTTCTTCGACGAGTTGCGGATTGGCCTGGCCACCGCCGACGACATCCGTCAGTGGTCGCACGGCGAGGTCAAGAAGCCTGAAACGATCAACTACCGCACCCTGAAGCCGGAAAAGGACGGGCTCTTCTGCGAGAAGATCTTCGGTCCGCAGCGGGACTGGGAGT
The DNA here is from genome assembly GCF_040120695.1 of Plantactinospora sp. B6F1. Lineage (NCBI taxonomy): Bacteria > Bacillati > Actinomycetota > Actinomycetes > Micromonosporales > Micromonosporaceae > Plantactinospora > Plantactinospora sp. B6F1. The sequence goes on from NZ_JBEEAC010000010.1 coordinate 14,912, forward strand.
GCTACTGCGGTAAGTACAAGCGGGTGCGGTTCAAGGGCATCATCTGCGAGCGCTGCGGCGTCGAGGTGACCCGTTCCAAGGTGCGCCGGGAGCGGATGGGGCACATCGAGCTGGCCGCGTCGGTGACGCACATCTGGTACTTCAAGGGTGTGCCGAGCCGGCTGGGCTATCTGCTCGACCTGGCCCCGAAGGACCTCGAAAAAATCATCTACTTCGCGTCGTACGTGGTGACCAGCGTCGACGCGGAGGCGCGGCACCGTGACCTCGCCACGGTGGAGAACGAGATCCTGGCCGAGAAGCGGCAGGCCGAGAACAGCCGCGACTCGGAGATCGAGAAGCGGGCCGCCAAGCTCGAGGCCGACCTGGCCGAGTTGGAGGCCGAGGGTGCCAAGGCCGACGTACGGCGCAAGGTCAAGGAGGGCGGAGAGCGCGAGATGCGCCAGATCCGCGACCGGGCGCAGCGCGAGATCGACCGCCTCGACGAGGTGCTGGACACCTTCCGCAAGCTGGAGCCGAAGCAGTTGGTCACCGACGAGCTGCTCTACCGCGAGCTGCGGGACCGGTTCGGCGAGTACTTCACCGGTGGGATGGGCGCCGAGGCGATCAAGGCACTGGTCCAGAACATGGACCTGGACGCCGAGGCGGAGAACCTCCGCGAGATCATCCGCAGCGGTAAGGGCCAGCGGAAGATCCGGGCGCTCAAGCGGCTCAAGGTCGTGGCGGCGTTCCTGAACACCCGCAACTCGCCGCTCGGCATGGTGCTGGACTGCGTACCGGTGATTCCGCCGGACCTGCGCCCGATGGTGCAGCTCGACGGTGGCCGGTTCGCGACCTCGGACCTGAACGACCTGTACCGCCGCGTGATCAACCGGAACAACCGGCTCAAGCGACTGATCGACCTCGGCGCGCCCGAGATCATCGTCAACAACGAGAAGCGGATGCTCCAGGAGGCCGTGGACGCGCTGTTCGACAACGGCCGGCGTGGACGGCCGGTCACCGGCCCGGGCAACCGGCCGCTGAAGTCGCTGTCGGACATGCTCAAGGGCAAGCAGGGCCGGTTCCGGCAGAACCTGCTGGGCAAGCGGGTCGACTACTCCGGTCGTTCCGTGATCGTGGTCGGTCCGCAGCTCAAGCTGCACCAGTGCGGTCTGCCCAAGGGCATGGCGATCGAGCTGTTCAAGCCGTTCGTGATGAAGCGGCTGGTCGACCTCAACCACGCGCAGAACATCAAGTCCGCGAAGCGGATGGTCGAGCGGCAGCGGCCGGTCGTCTGGGACGTGCTGGAGGAGGTCATCGGCGAGCACCCGGTACTGCTGAACCGGGCGCCGACCCTGCACCGGCTGGGCATCCAGGCGTTCGAGCCGCAGTTGGTCGAGGGCAAGGCGATCCAGATCCACCCGCTGGTCTGCACCGCGTTCAACGCGGACTTCGACGGCGACCAGATGGCGGTGCACGTACCGCTCTCCGCCGAGGCGCAGGCCGAGGCACGGATCCTGATGCTCTCCTCGAACAACATCCTCAAGCCGGCGGACGGCAAGCCGGTCACCATGCCCACCCAGGACATGGTCATCGGTCTCTACCACCTGACCCACCTCACCTCGGGCGAGGCCGGCGAGGGCCGGGTGTTCAGCTCGGACGCCGAGGCGCGGATGGCCTTCGACAACGGTGAGCTGCACCTGCAGGCGCCGGTGAAGATCCGGCTGCGCGGCGTGGTCGAGGTCGACAACGGCCCCGGTACGTCGCCGTGGACCGCGCCGGAGGGCTGGGTCCCGGGTGAGCCGGTGACGGTCGAGACCACGCTGGGGCGGGTGCTGTTCAACGAGACCCTGCCGCCGGGCTACCGGTTCGTCAACTACGAGATCCGCAAGGGGCAGCTCTCCGCGATCGTCAACGATCTCGCCGAGCGGTTCCCGAAGGTGGCTCTGGCCGCGACGCTCGACGGGCTCAAGGAGGCCGGTTTCCACTGGGCAACCTGGTCCGGCGTGACGATCGGCATGGAGGACGTCATCGCGCCGCCGCGCAAGCGGGACATCCTGGAGCGGTACGAGAAGGAAGCCGAGCGGATCGACAAGCAGTACCAGCGGGGTCTGATGACCGCCGAGGAGCGTCGCGGCGAACTCATCGAGATCTGGACCAAGGCGACCAACGAGGTCGCCAAGGAGATGGAGACGGCGCTGCCGCAGGAGAACCCGCTGTGGAAGATGATCAACTCGGGTGCTCGCGGTAACCTGCTCCAGCTCCGTCAGATCGCGGCGATCCGTGGTCTGGTGGCCAACCCGAAGGGTGAGATCATCCCGCGGCCGATCAAGGCCAGCTACCGGGAGGGTCTCTCCGTGCTGGAGTACTTCATCTCCACGCACGGTGCCCGGAAGGGTCTCGCCGACACGGCGCTGCGTACCGCCGACTCGGGTTACCTGACCCGTCGTCTGGTGGACGTCTCGCAGGACGTGATCATCCGCGAGGAGGACTGCGGCACCGACCGCGCCATCCCGATGCAGATCGCGACCCAGCTCGACGGCCGGCTGGTGGCACACGAGCACGTGGAGACCAGCGTGCACGCCCGTACCCTGGCCGACGACATCAAGGGCGCCGACGGCAACCTGGTCGCCGAGCGGGGCGCGGACATCAACACGATCCTGGTCGACAGGATCGTGGCGGCCGGGGTGGACACCGTGCGGGTCCGCAGCGTGCTCACCTGCGAGTCCAAGCTCGGCGTCTGCGGGGCGTGCTACGGCCGCTCGCTGCCGACGGGCAAGACCGTGGACGTCGGCGAGGCGGTCGGGATCATCGCCGCCCAGTCGATCGGTGAGCCGGGCACGCAGCTCACGATGCGTACCTTCCACACCGGTGGCGTGGCCGGTGAGGACATCACCCAGGGTCTGCCCCGGGTCCAGGAGATCTTCGAGGCCCGGATCCCGAAGGGCAAGGCGCCGATCGCCGACACCCCGGGCCGGATCCGGATCGAGGACGGCGAGCGGTCGCGCAAGATCATCGTGGTGCCGGACGACGGCAGCGACGAGATCGTGTACGACAAGATCTCCAAGCGGGTGCCGCTCCAGGCACACGACGGTGATCACGTCGACGTCGGCCAGAAGCTGACCAAGGGCACCATCGACCCGCACGAACTGCTGCGGATCCTCGGCCCGCGGGCGGTCCAGGTCCACCTGACCCAGGAGGTCCAGGAGGTCTACCGGTCGCAGGGTGTGCTCATCCACGACAAGCACATCGAGATCATCATTCGCCAGATGCTCAAGCGGGTGACGGTGATCGACTCCGGCGCGACCGAGTTCCTGCCGGGTGTGCTGGTCGACCGGGCACTGTTCGAGTCGGAGAACCGCCGGCTCGTCTCCGAGGGCGGCGAGCCCGCGGCGGGTCGGCCGGTGCTGATGGGTATCACCAAGGCCTCGTTGGCCACCGACTCGTGGCTGTCGGCGGCGTCCTTCCAGGAGACCACCCGGGTGCTCACGGACGCGGCGATCCACGCCCGGAGCGACTCGCTGATCGGTCTCAAGGAGAACGTCATCATCGGTAAGCTCATCCCGGCCGGTACCGGCATCAGCAAGTACCGCAACATCCGGGTCGAGCCGACCGAGGAGGCGAAGGCCAAGGTCTACTCGATGACCGGTTACCCGGAGACCGACTACGGGTTCGGGCCGGCCAGCGGCCAGGCGGTGCCGCTGGACGACTTCGACTTCGGGTCGTACCGCTGACGCAACACGTGGACGCCCCGCCCGTCGCAGGACGGGCGGGGCGTCGCGCTTTCCCGGCCGGCTGTCCCAGGTTGGGTAGGCTGGCGTGGTGACCGCCATGCCGGCCGCCGGCCCGGCCACCCGCCATCCGCTCGACCCGGATCCGGTGCCCTCCACCAAGTCACGGACGGTTTTCGCCCTCGGCCTGATGGCGCTGCTGACCGGCCCACTGGTCGGGGGCATCGTCCCGGCGACGGTGGCGATGCTGCTCGCGCGGCAGGCCCGCCGGGAGGCGTACGCCTCGGGGGGTTATCTGACCGGCGCGGCCTGGCTGCGCCGCGGCGAGCGGCTGGCCTGGGCCGGAGTCGCGCTGGCCGCGACCGCGGTGGTGGTGGCGACCGTGATCGGCGTGGTCAGGCTGGCCGACGGTTCGGTCGGCCAGGACTTCGCGCCCGGGGTCGACTGACCATAATCCGGGCCGGTGGCGATTGGCCGCGCGGCGGTAACCTGACCTTGGCACGATGTGTCGGACCCGGTCGACGGATCATCCTCGGCCGGTCGATCCCGCCGTGGTTGGCGGCTCGGTGGTTTCCAGGGGGAGTTCCGTGACGGAGGAGGCGCAGCCACCCGGGGTGGAGCGTGCGGCGGACAAGACGCCGGGGGAGGCCGCCGGGACGCCGGGGGAGGCCGCCGGGCACGAGCCTCGCTATCACGAGCCCTCGTACACGTTGCCCACGGCTGCCGTGGGATCGCCGACCGGCGGTCCGGCAGAGCCGACCGGGGCGGCCAGCGAATGGTCCCGCCCCGCGCCCGCTGGATCCGGTGCCGGGCCGGGACCTCACGGCACGGTCTGGTCCGGGCCCCCTACCGCCCCGACATCGGCGCCCCCGCCCGCCGGGCCGATCCCGACCGCGCACCCGTCCCCGACCGCGCACCCGTCCCCGGTGACAGCCGGCGTTGTCGGGTACCCGGTGGCGGAGCCGCTCCGGGCCGCGACGACGGGCGGTGGTGTGCCGATGGCGTACTCCGGGACGACCGGGCTGGCCGGCGGCGGCGCAGCGACCGGGGTGCCGGCGCCGCCCCGGGAGTCGCTGCGGGCACCCAGCCGGGTGGATGCGGTCCCGGGTACGCCGTTCGGTCTGGTGCACCTCGAGGTTGCCCCGGTGACGTCGGGCCCGGCGGTGGCCTCGCTGGTGACCGGGGGCGGATCCGTGCTGGTCGCCTTCACCTCCGGTTGCCTCGGGCTCGCCGGCAGCAGTCCGGCGGACTGGGGTGGCTGGGTGGCGGGCGCCTTCGCGCTGCTCGCCGGGCTGCTCGGCGTGGCCGGAGTGTTGCTCGGCGAACTGGGGCGCCGGCAGACCTCGCCCACCGGCCGGGCGCCCTGGCCCGGTCGCCGCCGGGTCGCGCCCGGGGCGGCACCGGGTCCCACTGCACCGCCGGTCCGGTTCACCGGGAGGGGCCTGGCGATCGCCGGCCTCAGCTGTGCCGGCGCGGGCCTGGCCCTGACGGTGGTCGCGCTGGTCGTGGCGGTGCTGCTGCAACTGGGCTGAGCGCCTCGCGGAGGGTCGGCGGGACGAGTGGCTTGTCGGCTTGCCGGGCCGACGGGCCGAGGGCGGAATCAGCCGGTACACTTGAAAACCGGCAGTGCTTCTCGGGAGCGACGCGGAGATCCGGGCCTGGCCGGAGGTTGGTGGACAACCTCTGGAGTCCTGTTTTGACGTGCCCACTCACGGTAGGTACTCTTTCCTCTCGTGCCCGGGCCTGCCCGGGCAACTCGTGCGTGTGCCCGAGTCCACGTGGTGGCAATCGACACGTGGTGACAATCGAGCAACCCACGACAAAGTCGAAACGAGTCGGCTACGCCCGAGCGGCGTGTCGGCGAGCTGGGAATCCGGCGTCGACGAGTGGCGGCGGGAACCGTGAGCGGGCGACACGCCCGACCGCGGGTGCCGGGACCGTACCGACGCGGCCCTGGTGGGAAGGTAAGAGAGCCGTCCATGAGGACGGCTAAGACACACGGCGCGGTCGCAGAGGGCGGCCGAAGGGAGCGGAAAACCCGGTGCCCACGATCCAGCAGTTGGTCCGCAAGGGCCGCCAGGCGAAGACGAGCAAGACCAAGACGCCGGCGCTGAAGGGGAGTCCTCAGCGGCGCGGCGTGTGCACGCGCGTGTACACCACTACCCCCAAGAAGCCGAACTCCGCGCTGCGCAAGGTCGCTCGGGTGAAGCTCAGCAGCCAGATCGAGGTGACCGCCTACATCCCGGGCGTCGGGCACAACCTCCAGGAGCACTCCCTCGTGCTGGTCCGCGGTGGCCGGGTGAAGGACCTTCCGGGCGTGCGTTACAAGATCGTCCGCGGTTCGCTGGACACCCAGGGTGTCCGCAACCGCAAGCAGGCCCGCAGCCGCTACGGCGCGAAGAAGGAGAAGAGCTGACATGCCGCGTAAGGGCCCTGCTCCGCGCCGGCCGCTGGTCGCGGACCCGGTGTACAACTCCCCGCTGGTCACCCAGCTGGTGAACAAGATCCTGCTCCGCGGCAAGCGCCAGCTCGCCGAGCGCATCGTCTACGAGGCCCTGGAGGGCTGCCGGGAGAAGTCCGGCACCGACCCCGTGGTCACGCTCAAGCGGGCGATGGACAACGTGAAGCCGACCCTGGAGGTCCGCAGCCGCCGGGTAGGTGGCGCCACCTACCAGGTGCCGGTCGAGGTCAAGCCGCAGCGTGCCACCACCCTGGGCCTGCGCTGGCTGGTCACCTACTCCCGGGCCCGCCGGGAGAAGACGATGGTCGAGCGGCTGATGAATGAGCTGCTGGACGCGAGCAACGGTCTTGGCGCCGCCGTGAAGCGGCGTGAGGACACCCACAAGATGGCTGAGTCCAACAAGGCCTTCGCGCACTACCGCTGGTAACGGCCATCCGGGTTCCGGCGCGGTCTGCCGCGCCGGCGCCCGGCACCGGTCGCGATCACACTGACGAGACGACAAGTAGGGATTGAAGTGGCCGCCGCAGACGCGCTCGCCAACGTACGCAACATCGGCATCATGGCGCACATCGATGCCGGTAAGACCACTACCACCGAGCGGATCCTGTTCTACACCGGCATCACCTACAAGATCGGCGAGACCCACGAGGGCGCCGCCGTCATGGACTGGATGGAGCAGGAGCAGGAGCGCGGTATCACCATCACCTCCGCCGCCACGAAGTGCGAGTGGAAGGGCCACACGATCCAGATCATCGACACGCCCGGCCACGTCGACTTCACTGTCGAGGTGGAGCGGTCGCTGCGCGTCCTGGACGGTGCGGTCGCGGTCTACGACGGTGTCGCCGGCGTGGAGCCGCAGACGGAGAACGTCTGGCGCCAGGCCGACAAGTACAACGTCCCGCGGATGTGCTTCGTCAACAAGATGGACCGCACCGGCGCGGACTTCTTCCGCTGCGTGCAGATGATGATCGATCGGCTCAACGCCACGCCGCTGGTCCTGCAGCTGCCGATCGGCGTCGAGTCCGACTTCATCGGCGTGGTGGACCTGATCGGCATGCGCGCCCTCACCTGGCGCGGGGAGACCCAGAAGGGTGAGGACTACGCGATCGAGGAGATCCCGGCAGAGTTGGCGGAGAGCGCCGCCGAATGGCGCGAGAAGCTGCTGGAGACCCTTGCCGACGTCGACGACTCGGTGATGGAGAAGTACCTGGAGGGCGAGGAGATCTCCGCCGAGGACATCCACGCCGCCATCCGGCGTGCGACCGTCGCCGGCAAGGCAAACCCGGTGTTCTGCGGCACCGCGTTCAAGAACAAGGGCATACAGCCCATGCTCGACGCGGTGGTCGCCTACCTGCCGTCGCCGCTGGACATCCCGGCGATAGAGGGTACTGCGACCGACGGCGAGACCCCGATGCAGCGCAAGCCCTCCACGTCGGAGCCGTTCTCCGGTCTCGCCTTCAAGATCCAGACCGACAAGCACCTGGGCAAGCTGACCTACTTCCGGGTCTACTCCGGCGTGGTCGAGTCCGGGTCCCAGGTGGTCAACTCCACCAAGGACCGCAAGGAGCGGGTCGGCAAGATCTACCAGATGCACGCCAACAAGCGGGAGGAGCGCAGCTCCGCCAAGGCTGGCGACATCATCGCGGTGCAGGGTCTGAAGCAGACCACCACCGGCGACACCCTCTGCGACCCGGCCAACCCGGTCATCCTGGAGTCGATGACCTTCCCGGAGCCGGTCATCGAGGTCGCGATCGAGCCGAAGACCAAGGCCGACCAGGAGAAGCTGAGCACCGCCATCCAGCGGCTCGCCGAGGAGGACCCGACCTTCCGGGTGAAGCTCGACGAGGAGACCGGCCAGACGGTCATCTCCGGCATGGGTGAGCTGCACCTGGACATCCTGGTGGACCGGATGCGCCGCGAGTTCAACGTCGAGGCGAACATCGGCAAGCCGCAGGTGGCGTACCGGGAGACCATCCGCCGCAAGGTGGAGAAGATCGAGTACACCCACAAGAAGCAGACCGGTGGTTCGGGGCAGTACGCCCGGGTCATCGTCAGCCTCGAACCGCTGCCGCTGGAGAACGACTCGCCGACGTACGAGTTCGCGAACGCGGTCACCGGTGGGCGGATCCCGAAGGAGTTCATCCCCTCGGTGGACGCCGGTGCCCAGGACGCCATGCAGTACGGCATCCTCGCCGGCTTCCCGCTGGTGGGCCTGAAGCTGACCCTGCTCGACGGTCAGTACCACGAGGTCGACTCCTCGGAAATGGCCTTCAAGATCGCCGGCTCGATGGTGCTCAAGGAGGCGGCCCGCAAGGCCGACCCGGCACTACTCGAACCGATGATGTCCGTCGAGGTCACCACGCCCGAGGAGAACATGGGCGACGTGATCGGCGACCTCAACTCCCGCCGAGGCATCATCCAGGCGATGGAGGAGCGCAGCGGCGCTCGCATCGTCCGGGCTCTGGTGCCGCTGTCGGAGATGTTCGGCTATGTCGGCGACCTGCGGTCGAAGACCCAGGGCCGGGCTAGCTACAGCATGCAGTTCGACTCCTACGCCGAGGTCCCCGCGGGCGTGGCGAAGGAGATCATCGCGAAGGCGACGGGTGAGTGAGCGGAAACGCGCACTGATCCGGGGCCGGGCCGGTGATACCGCGAGCGCGGCGGGCGGGTAATCTCGCCCGCGGCGTCCACGGGCCGGGCTGCTAGACCGGGCCTGAAGGTTTCACCGCCGCAAGACCCACATGACTTCCCGGCCGGGAACCTCGGTCGGAAAGGCTGTCGACAGAGTCCTGAGCGCCGAATGGCGTGCCGGGCGTACGAACCAAGAAGTCCACAGGAGGACACCAGTGGCGAAGGCGAAGTTCGAGCGGACTAAGCCGCACGTCAACATCGGCACCATTGGTCACATCGACCACGGTAAGACGACGCTGACGGCGGCCATCACCAAGGTCCTGCACGACCAGTACCCGGAACTGAACCCGTACACGCCGTTCGATCAGATCGACAACGCGCCGGAGGAGAAGGCGCGGGGTATCACGATCTCGATCTCGCACGTCGAGTACCAGACCGAGGCGCGGCACTACGCACACGTCGACTGCCCCGGTCACGCTGACTACATCAAGAACATGATCACCGGTGCCGCGCAGATGGACGGCGCGATCCTGGTGGTGGCCGCGACCGACGGCCCGATGCCGCAGACCCGCGAGCACGTGCTGCTGGCCCGTCAGGTCGGCGTGCCGTACATCGTCGTGGCGCTGAACAAGAGCGACATGGTGGACGACGAGGAGCTGCTGGAGCTCGTCGAGCTCGAGGTCCGCGAGCTGCTCTCGTCGCAGGAGTACCCCGGCGACGACCTGCCGGTCGTGCGGGTCTCGGCGCTGAAGGCCCTGGAGGGCGACCCGGAGTGGACCGGGCGGCTCCTGGAGCTGATGACCGCGGTCGACACCGCGATCCCGCAGCCCGAGCGCGAGACCGACAAGCCGTTCCTGATGCCGATCGAGGACGTCTTCACGATCACCGGTCGGGGCACCGTGGTCACCGGCCGCGCCGAGCGTGGCGTGCTCAAGCCGAACGAGGAGGTGGAGCTCGTCGGTATCCGCGAGAAGTCGCAGAAGACGGTCTGCACCGGCATCGAGATGTTCCGCAAGCTGCTCGACGAGGCCCGCGCGGGCGAGAACGTCGGCCTGCTGCTCCGGGGCATCAAGCGCGAGGACGTCGAGCGCGGCATGGTGGTCGTCAAGCCCGGCACCACCACCCCGCACACGGAGTTCGAGGCGACCGTCTACATCCTCTCCAAGGAGGAGGGCGGCCGGCACACCCCGTTCTTCCAGAACTACCGTCCGCAGTTCTACTTCCGGACCACGGACGTTACCGGCGTCGTCACGCTGCCCGAGGGCACCGAGATGGTCATGCCGGGTGACAACACCACGATGTCGGTCAAGCTCATCCAGCCGATCGCGATGGAGGAGAACCTCAAGTTCGCGATTCGTGAGGGTGGCCGGACGGTCGGCGCCGGGTTCGTCACGAAGATCGTAAAGTAATTCAGGTAACCCCGATTAGCGTTGCCGTGCGGTAGTACGGCATACTGGTCAGGTTGCGTACCGGCGGGGTGGTTGGCTGCCCAGCAGTCAACCACCCTTGCTGGGCGTCCGGAGGTAGTTGATCTATCTTCGGCGCCCCGATATTTCCCGCACGGGTGGGACCGCCTCGGACTTTCCGGGAGTGGAGTCCGGCCTCGGGGTGCGACACGCCCGACCGCGGGGGTCGGAAAGCACGGGAACTGGGCAGCGCCCGAGCCCGGCATGGAACATCCCGCTCCCCTCCGGGAGAGCGGCTCCGCTGGAGCGGGCGGGACGGACAAGGCGAAGAGAAGGAACAGAGGCCACCATGGCGGGACAGAAGATCCGCATCCGGCTCAAGGCGTACGACCACGAGGTGGTCGACTCCTCGGCGCGCAAGATCGTTGAGACGGTGACGCGTACCGGGGCTCAGGTCGCGGGCCCGGTGCCGCTGCCCACGGAGATCAACCGTTTCTGCGTGATCCGTTCGCCGCACAAGTACAAGGACTCGCGTGAGCACTTCGAGATGCGCACGCACAAGCGTCTGATCGACATCATCGACCCGACCCCCAAGACGGTCGACTCGCTCATGCGCCTCGACCTGCCGGCTGGCGTCGACATCGAGATCAAGCTGTAGGGACCGGACTAATGGACAGGCAAGTGAAGGGCATCCTGGGCGCCAAGCTCGGCATGACCCAGGTCTGGGACAACAACAAGGTTGTCCCGGTGACCGTGGTGCAGGCCGGACCGTGTGTCGTCACCCAGGTCCGCACCGCTGAGAAGGACGGCTACTCCGCGGTCCAGCTGGCGTACGGCGTGGTCGACCCCCGGAAGGTCAAGAAGCCGGTCAGCGGCCACTACGCCAAGGCCAACGTGGCGCCGCGCCGGCACATCGTCGAGTTGCGCACCACCGACGCTTCGGACTACGAGCTGGGCCAGGAGGTCAGCGTCGACGCGTTCCCCGTGGGCACGGCGATCGACGTGACCGGCCGGACCAAGGGCAAGGGCTTCGCCGGTCCGATGAAGCGGCACGGCTTCCACGGTCTGCGCGCCAGTCACGGTGTCGAGCGCAAGCACCGCTCGCCCGGCTCGATCGGCGCCTGCGCGACCCCGGGCCGCGTCTTCAAGGGCACCCGGATGGCCGGCCGGATGGGTGGCGCGCGCTACACCGTGCAGAACCTCACCATCCAGGCGGTGGACCCCGAGAACAACCTGCTGCTGGTCCGCGGCGCCATCCCCGGCCCCAAGGGCGCGCTGGTGCTGGTCCGCTCGGCCGCGAAGGTCTTCGCGAAGAAGGGCGGTGCGGCCCAGTGAGCGCGAGGAGCGAGCGTTTCGAGGCGGCTCACGTGGCACGCGCCCGCGCCGGGATGCGAGTAGAGCTTGCGGGCCCCGCAGCCGCGAACGGAGGACGAGCACAGTGAGCGCGAGGAGTGAGCTTGCGAGCCCCGCAGTCGCGAACGGAGGACGAGCACAGTGACCACCGTTGACGTGCTGACCGTCGAGGGCACCAAGAGCGGCTCCGTCGAGCTGCCCGCCGAGATCTTCGACGTGCAGGCGAACATTCCGCTGATGCACCAGGTCGTGGTCGCTCAGCTCGCCGCCGCGCGGCAGGGCACGCACAAGACCAAGACCCGTGGCGAGGTCGCCGGCGGCGGCAAGAAGCCGTACAAGCAGAAGGGCACCGGTCGGGCCCGGCAGGGTTCGATCCGGGCGCCGCAGTTCGCCGGCGGTGGCGTCGTGCACGGTCCGGTCCCGCGCGACTACAGCCAGCGGACCCCGAAGAAGATGAAGGTCGCCGCGCTGCGGGGCGCCCTCTCGGACCGTGCCCGCGGCGGTCAGGTGCACGTGGTCGAGGCCTTCGTCAGCGGCGACAAGCCGTCGACCAAGGCAGCCCTCGCCACGCTGCGCAAGGCGACCGAGGCCAAGCGGGTGCTGGTGGTGCTCAGCAGCACCGACGAGCTGAACTGGCTCTCGCTGCGCAACGAGCCCAGGGTGCACCTGCTGGAGGCCGGCCAGCTCAACACGTACGACGTGCTGGTGGCCGACGACGTGATCTTCACCAAGGAGGCCCTGGACGAGTTCCTGGGTGTCCGCGGTGGGGCGCAGGGTGAGGAGAGCGACAAGTGAGCACCATCGCCGACCCGCGGGACATCATCTTCGCGCCGGTCGTCTCCGAGAAGAGCTACAGCGAGCTGAACAAGAACTGGTACACCTTCCTGGTGCACCCGGACGCCAACAAGACCGCCATCAAGATCGCGATCCAGCAGATCTTCGACGTGCGCGTCCTGACGGTGAACACCCTCAACCGCGAGGGCAAGCGCAAGCGCACCCGCACCGGGTACGGCAAGCGCAAGAACACCAAGCGGGCGATGGTGAAGCTGGCTGACGGTGACCGTATCGAGGCCTTCGGCGGCCCGGTCAGCTGAGGGGTATAGACAATGGCTATCCGTAAGTACAAGCCGACGACGCCGGGCCGGCGTGGCTCCAGCGTCGCCGACTTCGCCGAGATCACCCGGTCGACCCCGGAAAAGTCGCTGGTGGTCCCGCTGCCGAAGAAGGGCGGACGCAACGCCCACGGCCGGATCACCACCCGGCACCACGGTGGCGGGCACAAGCGGCAGTACCGTCTGATCGACTTCAAGCGGGTCGACAAGGACGGCGTGCCGGCGAAGGTCGCGCACATCGAGTACGACCCGAACCGCACCGCGCGGATCGCGCTGCTGCACTACGCCGACGGCGAGAAGCGGTACATTCTCGCGCCGAAGGACCTGAAGCAGGGCGACCGGGTCGAGTCCGGTCCGGGCGCCGACATCAAGCCGGGCAACAACCTGCCGCTGCGCAACGTTCCGGTCGGTTCCAGCATCCACGCGGTGGAGCTGCGTCCCGGCGGTGGTGCCAAGCTGGCCCGCTCGGCCGGCGTCGGCATCCAGCTGCTGGGCCGGGAGGGCGCGTACGCGACGCTGCGGATGCCCTCCGGTGAGATCCGGCGGGTGGACGTGCGTTGCCGGGCCACCATCGGCGAAATCGGCAACGCCGACCAGTCAAACATCAACTGGGGCAAGGCCGGCCGGATGCGCTGGAAGGGCCGCCGCCCGACCGTCCGTGGTGTGGCGATGAACCCGGTCGACCACCCGCACGGTGGTGGTGAGGGTAAGACCTCCGGTGGTCGTCACCCGGTGAACCCGCAGGGTAAGCCCGAGGGTCGTACCCGGCAGAAGGGCAAGGCGAGCGACCGCCTCATCGTCCGCCGCCGCTACGCCACCCGTAAGCGCGGCTAAGGGAGATAGGTAGACATGCCTCGCAGCCTGAAGAAGGGCCCGTTCATCGACGACCACCTGCTCAAGAAGGTGGAGACGCAGAACGAGAAGGGCTCGAAGAACGTCATCAAGACCTGGTCGCGCCGTTCGACGATCATCCCGGACATGCTCGGGCACACGATCGCCGTGCACGACGGGCGCAAGCACGTCCCGGTGTTCATCACCGAGGCGATGGTCGGGCACAAGCTCGGTGAGTTTGCGCTGACCCGCACGTTCAAGGGTCACGAGAAGGACGACCGGAAGAGCCGCCGGCGCTGAGCGCCGACCACGGATAAAGGATCAAGGGGTTTCAGCGATGCCAGTAAAGGGCGACGCTCCGGTGCTTCCGGGCGCGCGGGCGGTTGCGCGACACGTGCGCATCTCGCCGACCAAGGCGCGCCGGGTGGTCAACCTCGTCCGCGGTCTGCCCGCGAAGGAGGCGCTCACGGTGCTGCAGTTCGCGCCGCAGGCGGCGAGTGAGCAGGTGTACAAGGTGCTCGCGAGCGCGATCGCCAACGCGGAGAACAACGAGCGGCTGGACCCCGACGCGCTGCTCGTCAGCGAGGCGTTCGTGGACGAGGGCCCGACGATGAAGCGGTTCCAGCCGCGCGCGCAGGGCCGGGCGTACCGGATCCGCAAGCGGACCTGTCACATCACCATCGTGGTGGAGGCCGTCGCGCCGTCGGCGCCGGCCGGGCGGGGCGCGGCGAAGAAGGCCGCTCCGGCCAAGTCGACCAAGTCGACCGAGCCGGCCAAGTCGAACGAGTCGAACGAGTCGAACGAGTCGGCCAAGGCGACCGAGTCGACCGAGCCGGCGACCGAGGGCGGCCAGACGCAGAGCAAGACGGAGGGTGCCGAGTAATGGGTCAGAAGGTTCACCCGCACGGGTTCCGGCTCGGCATCTCGACCGACTGGAAGTCCCGCTGGTACGCGGACAAGCTCTACAAGGACTACATCGCCGAGGATGTCAAGATCCGGCGGATGATGTCCAAGGGCCTGGAGCGGGCCGGCATCTCCAAGGTCGACATCGAGCGGACCCGGGACCGGGTCCGGGTCGACATCCACACCGCTCGGCCGGGCATCGTCATCGGCCGTAAGGGTGCGGAGGCCGACCGGATCCGTGGCGAGCTGGAGAAGCTGACCGGCAAGCAGGTGCAGCTCAACATCCTCGAGGTGAAGAGCCCGGAGTCGGACGCGCAGCTCGTCGCGCAGGGCGTGGCCGAGCAGCTCTCCAGCCGGGTCAGCTTCCGGCGGGCGATGCGCAAGGCCATGCAGTCCGCGATGAAGAACCCGATCGTGCGGGGCATCCGGGTGCAGGTCTCCGGCCGGCTCGGTGGCGCCGAGATGAGCCGTACCGAGTTCTACCGCGAGGGTCGGGTGCCGCTGCACACGCTGCGGGCCAACATCGAGTACGGCTTCTTCGAGGCCCGGACCACCTTCGGCCGGATCGGCGTGAAGGTCTGGATCTACAAGGGCGACGCCGTACCCGGTCGGGAGGCCCCGGCCGAGACCGGTCCGGCGCGTCCACGCCGTGAGCGTGGCGACCGGCCCGATCGGCCGCGTCGCGGCCGCTCCGGTTCCTCCGGCACCACGCCGGGCGGCACCGACGCGGGCCGGGCGGCAGCCGCGGGGATCACCGGTCCGCCCGCCGAGGCGACGAACGACAGCGCCGCGCCGGCTACCGCCGCGGCGACTCCGGCGGGTTCCGCCGGAACGGACAGCTCAGCGCAGGAGGGCTGACAGATGCTGATGCCGCGCAAGCCCCCGAAGGGCTTCCGCAAGCCGCACCACCCCGACCGCCACGGCGCGTCGAAGGGCGGCAACCGGGTGGTGTTCGGCGAGTTCGGAATCCAGGCGCTCGAGCCCGCGTACGTGACCAACCGGCAGATCGAGTCGGCCCGTATCGCGATGACCCGGCACATCAAGCGTGGCGGCAAGGTCTGGATCACGGTCTTCCCGGACCAGGCCCTGACCAAGAAGCCGGCCGAGACCCGGATGGGTTCCGGTAAGGGTTCGCCCGAGTGGTGGGTGGCCAACGTGAAGCCGGGGCGGGTGCTCTTCGAGATGTCCTTCCCCAACGAGCAGATCGCGCGAGAGGCGATGCGTCGCGCGATCCACAAGCTCCCGATGAAGTGCCGCATTGTGACGCGCGAAGTGGGTGAAAGCTGATGGCCGCGGGCGTGAAGGCCAGCGAGCTGCGTGAGCTCTCCGAGGAGGAGCTGGTGAGCCGGCTCCGGGAGGCCAAGGCGGAGCTGTTCAACCTCCGCGTCCAGGCGGCGACCGGTCAGCTGGACAACAACCGTCGGCTCCAGGTCATCCGCCGGGAGATCGCCCGGATCTACACGATCATGCGTGAGCGTGAGCTTGGGCTTTCGGCCGCGCCGACTGAGGTGACTGCATCATGAGCGAGCGCAGCGAGCGAATCATCAGGCTCAGTGCGGTGGAGCCTCGTGACTTCACCGAGCGAAGCGAGGGGAAGTCATGAGCGAGGAAACCAGCACTGCGAAGGCGCGGGCCCAGCGCAAGGTCCGGGAGGGCCTCGTGGTCAGCGACAAGATGGAGAAGACCGTGGTCGTCGAGGTCGAGGACCGGGTCAAGCACGCGCTGTACGGCAAGGTCATGCGCCGCACCAGCAAGTTGAAGGCGCACGACGAGCAGAACGCGTGTGGTGTGGGCGACCGGGTGCTGCTCATGGAGACCCGTCCGCTGTCCGCCACCAAGCGGTGGCGGGTTGTGGAGATCCTCGAGAAGGCCAAGTAAGAGCCGTACCGCAGGCTCAGGGTTCCGCCAAGCTCAGCCGGCACGGGACTTCGGTCGACGAAGGCAGGCCGGATGAACCGCCGGCTGAGAACTGGCAGACATAGGAGATAGACGTGATTCAGCAGGAGTCGCGACTGCGCGTCGCCGACAACACGGGCGCCCGGGAGATCCTGTGCATCCGGGTACTCGGTGGCTCCGGTCGGCGCTACGCGGGCATCGGCGACGTCATCGTGGCCACGGTCAAGGACGCCATTCCCGGAGCCGGTGTGAAGAAGGGCGACGTCGTCAAGGCGGTCATCGTCCGCACCGCGAAGGAGAAGCGGCGGCCGGACGGCTCGTACATCCGATTCGACGAGAACGCGGCCGTGATCATCAAGGATGGTGGCGACCCGCGAGGTACCCGTATCTTTGGCCCGGTTGGCCGTGAGCTGCGGGACAAGCGGTTCATGAAGATCATCTCACTCGCGCCGGAGGTGTTGTAACCGTGACCGAGCGCAGCGAGGGAACCAGCAAGCGCAGTAGGTGCAAGCTTCAGGCGCGCGCCGACCGGAGGGAGGCGCGGGCATGAAGGTGAAGAAGGGCGACACGGTCATCGTCATCGCCGGTAAGGACAAGGGTGCCAAGGGCAAGGTCATCGCGGCCTACCCGCGGCAGGACAAGGTCCTGGTCGAGGGCGTGAACCGGGTCAAGAAGCACACCCGCATCCGCACCACCCAGCGCGGTGCGCAGACCGGTGGCATCGTCACGCAGGAGGCCGCGATCCACGTCTCGAACGTGATGGTCGTGGACTCCGACGGCAACCCGACGCGGGTCGGGTACCGGATCGACGAGGGCGGCCAGAAGGTCCGTATCGCGCGTAGCACCGGTAAGGACCTGTGATGACGGCAACCGAGACCAAGACGCTGCCCCGGCTCAAGCAGCGCTACCGCGACGAGGTCGCGGGACAGCTCCGTGAGCAGTTCCAGTACGGCAACCCGATGCAGGTGCCCGGCCTGGTCAAGATCGTCGTCAACATGGGTGTCGGCGAGGCGGCCCGGGACGCGAAGTTGATCGACGGCGCCGTACGCGACCTGGCCACCATCTCCGGCCAGAAGCCGCAGGTCCGCCGGGCCCGCAAGTCCATCGCGCAGTTCAAGCTCCGCGAGGGCATGCCGATCGGTGCCAAGGTGACCCTGCGCGGCGACCGGATGTGGGAGTTCCTGGACCGGCTGCTCTCGATCGCGCTGCCCCGGATCCGGGACTTCCGCGGTCTGGACGGGCGCAAGCTCGACGGACACGGCAACTACACGTTCGGCCTGACCGAGCAGTCGGTGTTCCACGAGATCGACCAGGACCGGATCGACCGCGTGCGGGGCATGGACATCACGGTGGTGACCACCGCCAAGACCGACGACGAGGGCCGGGCACTGCTCAAGCTCCTCGGCTTCCCGTTCAAGGAGAGCTGAGCAGCCGTGACGGATCGAAACAAGGAGAACTGAGGACTGATATGGCGAAGAAGGCGCTGATCCTCAAGGCCGCCGCGAAGCCGAAGTTCTCGGTTCGCGCGTACACCCGCTGCCAGCGTTGCGGGCGGCCGAAGGCGGTCTACCGCAAGTTCGGCCTCTGCCGGGTCTGCATCCGGGAGATGGCGCACCGCGGTGAGCTGCCCGGCGTGTCGAAGGCTTCCTGGTGACCCTGCGCCCCATCCGTGGGTGGCGGAGCGAGGACCGCACCGCCACCCGCTTTGGGCCCAGCCACGTCCCGACCGATATCCGGGGCGAGGATCGCAACGCCGTAGGCCCGGGCCAGTGCCCCGGGAACCCCGGCGAGAAAGGCTGACGAGATCCATGACGATGACCGACCCGATCGCAGACATGCTGACGCGTCTGCGTAACGCCAACCAGGCGTACCACGACCGGGTGACGATGCCCTACTCGAAGATCAAGGCGAACATCGCCGAGGTCCTCAAGTCCGAGGGCTACATCGCGACCTGGTCGGTCGAGGAGCCCGAGGAGGGCGCCGTCGGCAAGCGACTGGTCGTCGAGCTTAAGTACGGCCAGAACCGGGAGCGGAGCCTGGCCGGCATCAAGCGCGTGTCCAAGCCCGGCCTCCGGGTGTACGCCAAGTCGGACGGGCTCCCGCGGGTGCTCGGCGGACTGGGCGTGGCGATCATTTCGACGTCCCAGGGACTGCTGACCGACCGGCAGGCTCGCAAGCGGAGCGTTGGCGGGGAAGTCCTCGCCTTCGTCTGGTAACGGAGGCATGCCGTGAGCGCGAGGAGCGCAGCGAAGCGGAGCCCCGCAGTCGCGAACGAAGGAAACGATCGATAATGTCGCGTATTGGACGTAAGTCGATCCCGGTACCGGCCGGCGTCGAGGTGACCATCGACGGCTCGACCGTCAAGGTCAAGGGGCCGAAGGGCGAGCTGTCGCACACCCTGGCCGCGCCGATCACGGTGGAGCGGGGCGAGGACGGCCAGCTGCACGTCAACCGGCCGAACGACGAGCGCGAGGCCAAGGAGCTGCACGGCCTGAGCCGTACGCTGGTGGCGAACATGATCGTCGGAGTCACCGAGGGCTACCGCAAGACCCTGGAGATCGCCGGCACCGGTTACCGGGTCACCGCCAAGGGCAGCGACCTGGAGTTCGCGCTCGGGTTCTCGCACCCGGTGCAGGTCAAGGCCCCGCCCGGGATCACCTTCACCGTCGAGCGGCCCACCCTGTTCCACGTGGCCGGCATCGACAAGCAGCAGGTCGGCGAGGTGGCCTCGAACATCCGGAAGATCCGTCCGCCGGAGCCGTACAAGGGCAAGGGCGTTAAGTACCAGGGCGAAGTGATTCGCCGCAAGGCCGGAAAGGCGGGCAAGAAGTGACCGCCGGTTCCGGGGCGAAGTCGTCCGCCGGCCGCGAGGTCGGGAGAAAGGCAGGTAAGAAGTGACCGCCACACTGCTCAAGCGTCGCCGCGGGGTCGCCGCCAAGCGCGCCGTCGGGCGGGCGCGTCGGCACTTCCGGGTGCGCAAGACCGTCGTCGGCACCGCCGAGCGGCCGCGACTCGTGGTCACCCGCTCGCTGCGGCACATCACCGCGCAGATCGTGGACGACGGCCGGGGCCACACGCTGGTCTACGCCTCGACCATGGACGACTCGATCCGGGGTACCGAGGGCGACAAGAGCGCCCTGGCCGGCAAGGTCGGCGCGCTCGTCGCCGAGCGGGCCAAGGCGGCCGGGATCTCCAGGGTCGTCTTCGACCGTGGTGGCAACCAGTACGCGGGGCGGATCGCCGCGCTGGCCGACGCGGCCCGCGAAGCCGGGCTCGAGTTCTGACGGCGTTTGATGCGCAATCAGACGAGGATCGTAACTAACCCCGTCACGAGAAGAGAGGAAAGCTGCTGATGCCAGGTCAACAGCGCCGTGGCGGCGGGTCCGGTGGCAACGAGGGTGGTCGCCGCGACAACCGCCGTGAGGGCGGTCGCGGAAACGCGCCCGCCGAGAAGACGCCGCACCTTGAGCGGGTCGTCGCGATCAACCGGGTTGCCAAGGTCGTGAAGGGCGGTCGTCGCTTCAGCTTCACCGCCCTGGTGGTCGTGGGCGACGGCGACGGCACGGTCGGCGTGGGTTACGGAAAGGCCAAGGAGGTGCCCGCGGCGATCGCCAAGGGCGTCGAGGAGGCCAAGAAGCACTTCTTCAAGGTGCCGCGGATCGGTTCCTCGATCCCGCACCCGGTGACCGGTGAGGACGCCGCCGGTGTGGTGCTGCTCAAGCCGGCCAGTGCCGGTACGGGTGTCATCGCCGGTGGGCCGGTCCGAGCGGTTCTGGAGTGCGCGGGCATCCACGACGTGCTCTCCAAGAGCCTCGGCTCGTCGAACCCGATCAACATCGTGCACGCCACGGTGACGGCCCTGAAGGGGCTGGAGTCGCCGGAGGCGATCGCGAAGCGTCGGGGCCTGCCGGTCGAGGACGTCGCCCCGGCCGCCATGCTGGCGGCCCAGGCGGGGGTGACGGCCTGATGGCACGCCTGAAGGTGACCCAGGTCCGGTCCAACATTGGGACCAAGCACAACCAGCGCGAGTCGCTGCGGTCGCTCGGTCTCAAGCGGATCAACGACGTGGTGGTCAAGGAGGACCGCCCCGAGATTCGGGGCATGATCTTCACCGTGAGCCACCTCGTGAAGGTCGAGGAGGTCGAGTAATGACGATCAAGGTCCACCACCTGCGTCCGGCTCCCGGGGCCAAGACCGAGAAGACCCGGGTGGGTCGCGGTGAGGGCTCGAAGGGGAAGACCGCCGGTCGCGGTACCAAGGGCTCCAAGGCCCGGAAGAACATCTCGGCGGCCTTCGAGGGCGGGCAGATGCCCATCCACATGCGGCTGCCGAAGCTGAAGGGCTTCAAGAACAAGTTCAAGGTCGTGTTCCAGGTGGTCAACCTGGACCGGCTCGCCGAGTTGTTCCCGGAGGGCGGCCAGGTCGGTCCGCAGGAGCTGGTCCAGGCCGGCGCCGTCCGCAAGGGGCAGCCGGTGAAGGTTCTCGGTACCGGGGAGCTGGGCGGGGTCGCCCTCCAGGTGTCGGCGCACGCGTTCAGCGCGTCGGCCAAGGAGAAGATCACCGCTGCCGGCGGCTCGGTGACGGAGCTGTAGGACGTCGTGGTCGAGGCGCTCGCCCGTTCAGCGCAACTGGCGGGCGCCCGGCTTACTAACGGGCCAATCCCCCCGTTAACATCGTAAGCGGTGAATGTTCTCCGGGTGGATCTGCCCGAGAGCGCTCCGGACTGTTAGAGTCCGATCCCAGCTATGGGTTCGGGTCGATCGCCCGACAACCACCCCGTCCCGCCATGCACCATCGGCGGCCGCCTCGCGCAGGAGGAAGAAGTTGCTCTCCGCCTTTCTCAGTGCGTTCCGCACGCCTGACCTGCGCAAGAAGCTGCTGTTCACAGTAGGCATCATCGCGGTCTACCGGCTCGGCGCGACGCTGCCCAGCCCGGGCGTCTCCTACGGCAACGTGCAGAAGTGCATCCAGACCATGGAGTCGGGCGAGGGCAACGGTGTCTTCAACCTGCTCAACCTCTTCTCCGGCGGCGCGCTGCTGTCGCTGTCGGTCTTCGCGCTGGGCATCATGCCCTACATCACCGCCTCGATCATCCTGCAGCTGCTCGCCGTCGTCATCCCGCGGCTGGAGCAGCTCCGCAAGGAGGGCCAGGCAGGTCAAGCGAAGATCACGCAGTACACCCGTTACCTGACCCTCGGTCTGGGTGTCCTGCAGGCCTCGGCCTTCGTGGCGCTGGCCCGCTCCGGTCAGCTCTTCAACGGGATGTGCCAGGAGTTCCCGATCATTCCGGAGGGCACCGGCCTGCCGAACTGGCTGACCGTCTCCATCCTGGTGACCACGATGACCGCCGGCACCGGCGTGGTGATGTGGCTCGGCGAGCTGATCACCGACCGGGGCGTCGGCAACGGCATGTCGGTGCTGATCTTCACCTCGATCGCGGCCCGGCTGCCCAGCGAAGGCTGGACCATCAAGAACAACAAGGGCTGGGGGATGTTCGGGCTGGTCCTGGTCCTGGTCCTGGTCGTCATCACCGCGGTCGTCTTCATCGAGCAGGCCCAGCGCCGCATCCCGGTGCAGTACGCCAAGCGCATGATCGGCCGGCGGATGTACGGCGGCACCTCCACCTACATCCCGCTGAAGGTGAACCAGGCGGGTGTGATTCCGGTCATCTTCGCCTCGTCGCTGCTGTACCTACCTTCGCTGCTGCTCCAGTTCTTCGACCAGAACAACCTGAACGACTGGCAGACCTGGGTGCAGAACCACCTGGTGCAGCCGGACAGCCCGACCTACATCAGCGTGTACTTCCTGCTGATCATCTTCTTCACGTACTTCTACGTCTCGATCACGTTCAACCCGACCGAGGTCGCGGACAACATGAAGAAGTACGGCGGGTTCGTCCCCGGCATCCGGCCCGGCAAGCCGACGGCCGACTACCTGGACTTCATCCTGAGCCGGATCACCCTCCCCGGTGCCCTCTACCTGGGTCTGATCTCCATCCTGCCGAACTTCTTCTTCATCTGGCTGGACAGCCAGCAGTACCAGAACTTCCCGTTCGGTGGCGTCGCCGTACTGATCATGGTCGGTGTCGGGCTGGAGACCGTGAAGCAGATCGAGAGCCAGCTCATGCAGCGGAACTACGAAGGGTTCCTGCGGTAGATGCGACTCGTTCTGGTCGGTCCCCCCGGGGCGGGCAAGGGGACCCAGGCCGAGTTCATCGCCGCCCACCTCGCTGTGCCCAAGATTTCGACGGGGGAAATCTTCCGGGCCAACGTCTCGCAGGGCACCCCCCTCGGAGTCGAGGCCAAGCGTTACATGGACGCCGGCAAGCTGGTGCCCGACGAAGTGACCATCAACATGGTCCGGGACCGGCTCGCCAGCCCGGACGCGTCCGAGGGTTTCCTGCTCGACGGATTCCCTCGGACCACCCCGCAGGCGGCGGCGCTGGACAAGCTGCTGGCTGATCTCGGCACCGCGCTGGACCTGGTCATGGAACTGGTCGTCGACGACGACGAGGTGATCCGGCGGCTCTCCGGCCGGCGTACCTGCCGGGGCTGTGCAAAGGTCTGGCACATCGAGTTCGACGCCCCCTCGGTGGCGGGCATCTGTGACCGGTGCGGCGGCGAGCTGTTCCAGCGGGACGACGACAAGGCCGAGACGATCGCCGAGCGGCTGCGCGAGTACGCCAACAAGACCGCACCGCTGATCGACTACTACGGCGCACAGGGCAAGCTCGTCGGCATCGACGCCACCGGGCCGGTGGAGGACGTCACCGTCCGGGCTATCGACGCCCTGCGGTCCTACGGCGGATAGGCTGGGTACCATGCGCCGTCCCCAGCTGGACATCCAGCTGAAGACTCCGGAGCAGATCGAGCTGATGCGCAGGGCCGGGCTCGTCGTCGCGGCGGCCCTGGAGCGGATGCGGGTGGCGGTCGCCCCCGGTGTCTCCACCGCCGACCTCGACGCGATCGCCGAGTCGGTGATTCGGGAGGCTGGCGGCGTCCCCTCGTTCAAGGGCTACCACGGCTATCCGGCGTCGATCTGTTCCTCGGTCAACGAGCAGATCGTGCACGCCATCCCGGCCTCGACCCAGGTGCTCCGGGACGGTGACCTGATCTCGATCGACTGCGGCGCCATCCTCGACGGCTGGCACGGCGACGCCGCGATCACCGTCGGGGTCGGCGAGGTCCGTCCGGAGCTGCACCGCATGGCCGAGGTCGCCGAGGACGCGATGTGGGCGGGAATCCGGGCCGCGGCGCGCGGCATGCTCAGCGGTCGCGGCCGGCTGACCGACATCTCGTACGCGGTGGAGCGCGCGGTCCGGGCCGGTGGCCGGTACGGCATCGTCGAGGGGTACGGCGGGCACGGCATTGGCACCGAGATGCACCAGGACCCGCACGTGCTCAACCATGGCCGGCCAGGTCGCGGCCCCCGGTTGGTGCCGGGGATGGCGCTGGCGATCGAGCCGATGGTCACCCTGGGCTCCCCCCGGACGGTCGAGCTGGACGATGGCTGGACGGTGATCACCCGCGACGGGTCGATCGCGGCCCACGTCGAGCACACTATGGCGCTGCTGGACGACGGCGTCTGGGTGCTGACCGCGCCGGACGGCGGTCGGGCCCGGCTCGGCGACCTGGTGACCGGCCGAGAACCCGCCCGGTCCTCCTTCGGTTGACGGTCCGCTGCGACCCGGTGATCGGACCGTAACCCCGATGGCCCCGGCCGGCTCGGCCCGCCGGCCTCGTTGGGCGGGCTGGCTCCGTAGTGGCATCCTCGTAGCATGGACCGGCGGGACCAGATGCGTGCGGCGGACTCCGATCGCGCGGCCGTGGCCGATCAGCTCCGGCAGGCACTGAACGAGGGACGGCTCGATCTGGGCGAATACGATGATCGGCTCCAGCGGGCGTACGCGGCCAAGACGTACGGGGACCTCGACGGGCTGCTCACCGACCTGCCGGGTACGGTGCCGGTCGACCAGGCCGGACTGGTGCCGGCCGGTGCCCCGGAGCCGCCGGTGTTCCGTGCCGAACCCGCCGTTCGCTATCCGGGCGCCACCCGGGCCTGGCTGGTCGAGACCTGGGAGGGCTACCTCGGCCTGGTCGGCGTCGTGGTCACCATCTGGGCGGTCACCTCGGCGCTCTCGGCCGACCTGCTCTACTTCTGGCCGGGTTGGGTGGCGGGGCCGCTGGGCGCGATGCTGCTGCTCCGTACCGTCACCGGGCTGGCGAAGGGGGAGCCGCAGCGCTGGGCCGCCGAGCAGGCGGCGAAGCGACAGGCGAAGATCGAGAAGCGAGCCCGGACAGCGGAGCGGAAACGCCGCCTGGACGAGCAGGGCGGCCAGGAGGAACTCGCCTGATATAGTCGCCTTCGTCCGATCCGACGGCCCGGGAGTCCCCGGGTTGGCGCTGGCGTGCGGGCGCGCGTACACTGGCTGATCGGCGCACAGCGTCCACTCCGGCATGCCCACCCGCGCTTCGGTGGGGCCGGAGCCGCGGCTGGCTCGGACGATTCTCCGTCCGGGAAAGGCGTTGTGAGCCGTCCGGAGTAACCGACGTCAGGACAGCGGAGGACATGCCGAAAAAAGACGGAGCCATCGAGATCGAGGGTCGAGTGATCGAGCCACTCCCGAACGCCATGTTCCGGGTGGAACTCGCCAACGGCCACAAGGTGCTGGCTCACATCAGCGGCAAGATGCGGCAGCACTACATCCGCATCCTGCCCGAGGACCGGGTCGTCGTCGAGCTTTCGCCGTACGACCTGACCCGAGGGCGCATCGTCTACCGCTACAAGTGAACGTCGCCGGGCCGGGTGTCGGTCCGGGGTTCGTGAACTGCCTGACGACGGCCGGGTGTCCGTGTCCGTCCTCAAGACTCGACGGCGTCAGCGCGCTGCCGGGCACAGATGGGAAGTAAGGCAACCGTGAAGGTCAAGCCGAGCGTCAAGCGGATCTGCAACAAGTGCCGGGTGATCCGCCGGCACGGCCGGGTCATGGTCATCTGCACCGACCCGCGCCACAAGCAGCGCCAGGGCTGATCGCGACCGCCGGCCGGTGACATGCCGGCGGCGTCGACGGTGGGTCCGGGCCGCAGATCCCGTACAACAACACAAGCTCGTCCCAGCCGCGAGCGGCGAGATCGTCCAGCGATAGCGCAGTCGTGGCCCACCCCCGGTCGGAGGCCGGGGCCCGCAGGTTTTGGGCAGGCGGGGTGGGGCGGGTCCAGACCTCCGCGAAGTAACCTGAGGAGTACGCCCGCACATGGCACGGCTAGTCGGCGTCGATCTCCCCCGCGAGAAGCGGCTGGAGATCGCGCTCACCTACATTTTCGGGGTCGGTCGGACCCGCGCGGTCGAGACGCTCGCCGCCACCGGCATCTCCCCGGACAAGCGCGCCAAGGACCTCACGGACGAGGAGCTGGTCCAGCTCCGGAACCACATCGAGGCCAACTACAAGGTAGAGGGCGACCTGCGCCGCGAGGTCGCCGCTGACATCCGCCGCAAGGTCGAGATCGGCTGCTACGCGGGCATCCGGCACCGCCGGGGTCTGCCCGTCCGTGGCCAGCGGACCCGTACCAACGCCCGGACCCGGAAGGGCCCGAAGCGGACCGTCGCCGGCAAGAAGAAGCCCGGCAAGAAGTAAGAACTCAATCGGGATCCGTTCCGGGAAAGTCAACTAGGAGCGCACAGACTTATGCCACCGAAGGCTCGCGCCGGGGCCGCCGTCAAGAAGGTCCGGCGCAAGGAACGCAAGAACGTCGCCCACGGGCAGGCGCATATCAAGAGCACGTTCAACAACACCATCGTCTCCATCACGGACCCGACCGGTGCCGTCATCTCCTGGGCCTCCGCCGGCCAGGTGGGCTTCAAGGGTTCCCGCAAGTCGACTCCGTTCGCCGCGCAGCTGGCCGCCGAGGCCGCCGCGCGTCGGGCCATGGAGCACGGCATGCGCAAGGTCGACGTGTTCGTCAAGGGCCCCGGCTCCGGCCGGGAGACCGCCATCCGTTCGCTGCAGGCCGTCGGCCTTGAGGTCGGCCAGATCGCCGACGTCACGCCACAGCCGCACAACGGGTGCCGTCCGCCGAAGCGTCGTCGGGTCTGAGAGGTAGACGAAGAACATGGCTCGTTACACCGGTGCCGACTGCCGCCGTTGCCGTCGGGAGAAGATGAAGCTGTTCCTCAAGGGCAGCAAGTGCGATGGCCCGAAGTGCCCGTTCGAGTCCCGGCCGTTCCCGCCCGGGCAGCACGGCCGGGGCCGTACCAAGGAGACGGAGTACCTGATCCAGCTCCGTGAGAAGCAGAAGGCCCGCCGGGTCTACGGCGTGCTGGAGAAGCAGTTCCGGGGGTACTACGAGGAGGCCGTCGCCAAGAGTGGCAAGACCGGCGAGATCCTCCTGCAGATCCTCGAGTCGCGCCTCGACAACGTGGTCTACCGGGCCGGCCTGGCGAAGTCGCGCGACCACGCGCGGCAGCTCGTCAAGCACGGTCACCTGACGGTGAACGGCCGCAAGGTCGACATCCCGTCGTACCGGGTGAAGGAGCACGACATCGTCGAGGTCCGGGCCAAGTCCAAGGAGCTGACGCCGTTCATCGTGGCGCAGGCCGAGGCCGGCTCGAAGACGGTGCCGGCCTGGCTGGAGGCGATCCCCAGCCAGATGAAGGTGCTGGTCCACTCGCTTCCGGCCCGGGGCGTCATCGACACCCAGGTCCAGGAGCAGCTGATCGTCGAGCTCTACTCGAAGTAGCGGTTCCTGGCGTCTCCGCGCCGACTGCCCGGCCTTCCCGCCGGCAGCGGCGCGGAGCGCCGGACATGAGTTTGGGCATCAAATAGCGGGTGCCCCGAACGAAAAGGAAACAACATGCTCATCACCCAGCGGCCGACCCTCACCGAGGAGTCGATCAACGAGACCCGGTCCCGGTTCACCATCGAGCCGCTCGAGCCGGGTTTCGGGTACACCCTGGGCAACTCGCTCCGGCGGACCCTGCTCTCCTCCATTCCGGGCGCGGCGGTCACCTCGATCAAGGTCGACGGCGTACTGCACGAGTTCACCACCATCCCGGGGGTCAAGGAGGACGTGGTCGAGCTCGTCATGAACGTGAAGGAGCTCTGCGTCAGCTCCGACCACGACGAGCCGGTCAGCATGTACCTGCGCAAGCAGGGCCCCGGCGACGTCACGGCCGGTGACATCCAGCCCCCGGCCGGTGTCTCCGTGCACAACGCCGACCTCAAGCTCGCCACGCTCAACGGCAAGGGCCGGCTCGACATGGAACTGACCGTCGAGCGGGGCCGCGGCTACGTCACCGCCGCGCAGAACAAGCAGGCCGGTGCCGAGATCGGCCGGATTCCGGTCGACTCGATCTACTCGCCGGTGCTGAAGGTGACGTACCGGGTCGAGGCGACCCGGGTCGAGCAGCGTACCGACTTCGACCGGCTGATCATCGACGTCGAGACCAAGGCCTCGATCGGGCCGCGTACCGCGCTCGCCTCCGCCGGCTCCACGCTGGTCGAGCTCTTCGGGCTGGCCCGGGAGCTGGACGAGAGCGCCGAGGGCATCGACATCGGCCCGTCGCCGCAGGATGCGCAGCTCGCCGCCGACCTGGCGCTGCCGATCGAGGAACTGGACCTCACCGTCCGGTCCTACAACTGCCTCAAGCGCGAGGGCATCAACACGGTTGGCGAGCTCATCGGACGCACCGAGGCCGATCTGCTCGACATCCGGAACTTCGGGCAGAAGTCGATCGACGAGGTCAAGATGAAGCTCGCCGGCATGGGGCTGGGGCTGAAGGACTCGGCGCCCAACTTCGACCCGGCGCACGTCGTCGACTCCTTCGGCGAGGCCGACTACGACACCGACGACTACCGCGAGACCGAGCAGCTTTAGTCCGGGGCTAGCCGGAGATCCGGCCACCCACTATTGAGGAGCACCAAGAATGCCCACGCCCAGCAAGGGCCCCCGCCTCGGCGGTAGCCCCGCGCACGAGCGGATGATCCTGGCCAACCTGGCCACCGCGCTGTTCGAGCACGGCCGCATCACGACCACCCAGACGAAGGCCAAGCGGCTCCGTCCGCTCGCGGAGCAGCTCATCACCAAGGCCAAGCGGGGAGACCTGGCATCCCGCCGGCGGGTGCTGACCGTCGTACGGGACAAGGACGTGGTCTTCACCCTGTTCGACCAGATCGCTCCCCGGTTCGCCAACCGCAACGGTGGCTACACCCGGATCGTGAAGACCGTCCCGCGCAAGGGGGACAACGCGCCGATGGCCATCATCGAGCTGGTCGAGGAGCTGGTCGAGGCTCCGGCGGCGCCGGCGAAGAAGACCGCCGCCCGCAAGGCGGCGCAGCAGGACAAGGTCGAGGCGCTCGCCCCGGACGAGGAGACCCCGCGTGCCTCGTCATCCGACGGCGACCAGGACGCCGAGTCGCCGGAGTCGCGCTCCGGCGACACCGATGGGGCCCGGGCGGACACCGACGAGGCGGACAACAAGTAGGACCGAGGAACGACGCCGGGCCCGGCATCCCCGCGGGGGTGTCGGGCCGTGGCATGTCTGGAGCTGGCCGTGGAGCGCGAGGTGGATGAGGAGCAGACCCGGGTACGCCTGGACGTCGCCTACGACGGCGGTGACTTCTCCGGATGGGCCGTCCAGCCCGGCCGGCGTACCGTCGCCGGGGTGCTGGTCGAGGCGCTGACCCGGATCGTCGGGCCGGATCGGGTGCGTGGGCTGACCGTGGCGGGGCGCACCGACGCCGGTGTGCACGCCAGCGGGCAGGTCTGCCATCTCGACCTGCCGGGCGCGGTGTGGCGGCAGTGGGCGGAGACGCTGCTGCGCCGGCTCGCCGGGGTGCTGCCACCCGACGTCCGGGTCCGGGCCGTCGCCGAGGTGCCGGCCGAGTTCGACGCCCGGTTCTCGGCCACCTTCCGGCGCTACGAGTACCGGGTCACCGACGCCCCGTACGGTGCCGAGCCGTTGCGCCGGCACGAGGTGCTCGCCTGGCCGCGCCCGCTCGACCTGGCGGCGCTGAACCAGGCCGCCGCCGGGTTGGTCGGCGAGCACGACTTCGCGGCGTACTGCCGGCGCAAGGAGAACGCCACGACGGTGCGGGAACTGACCCGGCTGGACTGGCGGCGGGATCCGGACGGTGTGCTGGTGGCCACGGTGCAGGCCGACGCGTTCTGCCAGTCGATGGTGCGCAGTCTGGTCGGGGCGATGCTGGTGGCCGGGGACGGGCGCCGTCCGGTCGACTGGCCGGGTGGCCTGCTCCGGCGGCGGGAGCGGGCCAGCGAGGTGAGCGTGGCACCGCCGTACGGGTTGACGCTGGTCGCGGTCGGCTACCCCGAGGACCCCGCCGAATACGCCAGCCGGGCGCTGCGTACCCGCCGGCTCCGGATCACCGCCTCGGCCTGAAGGCCGCCGCCGGATCCGGCGCCGTCGCGGCGGTGGCCGGTGGTCAGTGAACCTTTTCAACCTGAACCGCGCGGCGCTCACACATCGCGTCCGACCTTGCGCTCCGACGGACCGCAAGGGGAGGTTGAAAAAGGTTCAGTCGGACTGCACCGGGTTCGGCGCTCCGGTCGGGGCGGCGACGATCCGCTGGTCGAGCACCTTCCCGCGCAGGTACACCTCGATCATGTCGGAGAGGATCTGTCGGGCGAACAGGTCGTCCTCGCCGATGATCTTGCCGTCGCTCTTGGCGACGACACAGTAGATCAGGAAGTGGCCGCGGACGTGCCAGCCGGCCTGGGCCGAGGCGGCCGTGACGGGCTCGGTGCCGCTGCCGGCGGCGAGGCCCAGGAAACGCCCCTTCCGGCCGTCCACGATCGGCTTGATCTTCTCGCGTGCCGAGGTCGCCCCCGCCTCGTCCGCCAGGTTCACGATCCCGGCGGTCGCGACGTAGAGGCCGGTGGGGGAGCGTACGGTGCCTCGGACGAACTGACTGCACCCCGCGTCCTGCAGCACCACCTCGATCTGGCCGTCGGCGGCGAGCCCGCAGTCCTCTGCCGCCTGGGTCTTGAGCAGCTCGTACGCCGACTGCTCGGGATCGACCAGCACCTGTTTGCCGTCCGGGAAGACCTCCTTGACGGTCAGCGGAGCCGGGTCGGCGGTGCGGGAGCTGATGTCCCGGGGGCTGGCGCCGGCGCCGGTCCCGTCGGCCGCCCGGGAGTCCCGGCCGACCGGGTCGTCGACCATGAAGAAGTAGGAACTGAGCCCGCAGATGCCGAGCAGGAGCAGCACGCCGAGCGAACCGACGACCAACTGCCAGGTCCGCTGAGAACGGCGTAGCGGTGCGTCCGTCTCGCCGGACGTCGACGACACGGTGGCGACCGAGGAGCCGGCGGCGGGCCTGCCCGGGGTGCTCCCCGGAGCCCGAGCCGGCGCCGGAGCGGAACCGGGCGGTGCGACCGCTGCCGGCTTGGGCACCCGCCGCGGCTCCGGCGTACGGGATGGCCCCTGCGTACGCGTCGGAGCGACCGGGGAGCCCTCGGCCACCGGTCCGGTACGCCCACCCGGTGCCGGCGGCCCCGACCTGTCACCGGCCGGTTCCGCCGGGGCCCGGTCATACGGCGGACCCGGACGGGGAACTGCGGCTGATCGTGCTGCGCCGTCCGGACCGAGGCGCGGTCCGGCGGGTGAGCCTGGCGCCCGGTCCAGCGGTGCGGCGCCGGGTGGCGCCGAGCGCGGTCCGGCGGGTGAGCCCGGCGCCCGGTCCCGCCGTGCGGCGCCGGGTGGCGCCGAGCGCGGGCCTGCCGGCGAGCCCGGGACCCGGTCAGATGGCGGGGCGGTGCGGGGTCCGGCGGGTGAGCCGGGCGGGTCGCCGGCGTGCCTGGATCGACGCGGGGGCGGTGGACCGGCCTGCGCCGGGCCACCTGGCCGCAGGTCGGGCCGGGTGCCGGCAACCGGCCCAGGGTCTCCTGGTCGGGGGCGCGGCAGCCCCGTCGGTGTACCCCCGGGGGGTGGCGGACCGGAACGGGGGGAGCCGACGGTACCCGCCCGGTCACCGCGACGGTCCACCGGACCGTCGGCCGGCAGGTCGGCGGACCTGCGCCGTCCGGCGGGCGGCCCGGCGAGGTCGGGACGGCCGGGCCGGAGCGGCTCCCGGTCGGCCGAGGGAGCGCGTCGCTGACGTGGTACCGGTGCAGGGCGTGGCCCGGCGAGCGGGTCCTCCCCGGCGCCCGGTCGGTACGGAACGTCCGGCCCGGGAACGGGGTCGGGCTGGGGACGCGGACGGGACGGGGCCGAACCTGCCCCGGGCCGTCGACCACCGTGGGGACGCTCCGGCGAATCCGTACTCCCGCCCGCGGCCGGGCCCGACGCGGGGCGGGGCGGCCCGAACGAGTCGGCATCGGAGGGGACCGGTCCGACTGGGACACCGCGGCCAGCCGTCCGGGGCGGGCGACCGACCGGACCCGGCCTGCCGCCGGCGCCGGACAGCTCGTCGGAGGGCATCCGGGTGCCGGGAACCGGCCTGCCGCCGGGGGCCATCCGGTCCCGAGGGCCGGGTGGGCCGCCGGTGGCCGGCCGGGCGCCACTCGGGGACGATCGACCGCCGGCCGGGAGTCCGTCCTCGGGGGTGATCAGGTGGCGCCCGCCACCCGCACCGTGGGCCGGCGCAGCCGGGGGCGGACGATCGTGACCGGGACGAGCCGACGACAGCCGGTCGCGAGGCTGGCCGCCGGGCGCGCCGAGCGGGTCGGGGAGCGGCTCGCGTACCGGCGGATAGCCGGCAGCGGCAGCCGCGCCGGGGCCGTCGGGTCCGGGCGCGCCGTGCCGAGCCCGACGGGGTCGACCGGAGGGCTCCACCGGACCCGCGATGCCGTCCGGCGTACGTCCTCGGGGCGCACCCTCCGGGTACCGGCCGGTGGGGCCGTCCGAGTGTCTGCCGGCAGGTCCGGCCGGGTACTGGCCGGGAGGTCCGGCCGGGTACTGGCCGCCGGGCCTGTCCGGGTGCCGGCTGGTCGGTCCGTTCGGGTGTCGGCTCGGTGTGTCGGGCTGCCGGCTGGTCGCTGCGTCCGGGTACCGGCCCGGCACGTCGGAGGGGCCACCGAAGGCGTCCGGAGGGCCGCCGAAGGGGCCGATGGGGCGGTCTGGCGCCGCCGCCGACCGACCTGGACGGTCCGCCGGCCGTGCCGCCCCCTCCTCCGGCCAGCCGTGGGAAGAACGCGGGCCCGGGTTCTCCGGAGTGGACGGACGGAAGCGGGAGGACGCCGGTAGCCCGTCGGTCCGGTCCGGTCCGGAACGCCGCCGGACGGCCCGGCCCGGCGGGGGACCGGCCGCCGGATCCGGCTCGACCGGAGGCTGGTCGGCGGGATCTCGTCGGGAGCGTGGCGATCCACCGCCCGGTCGAGGTCCACGCCCATAAGCCATGTCGCACAGGGTAACGGAAATGCGGATCGGCGCGCCGCCGCCGATGAGTCACACTTGATGAGAGAGTAGGTATTTGCCCGAGCCTGGGCGGGGCCCGGGGATACGGCCAGCGGGCAGGGCGGCCACGCGGTAGGCGACAATGCGTGGCGTGACCGGCGACCACTATTTCAGCACCGAGCCCGCGACCAGCGCCGATCGGCGTACGGTGGCGTTCTCCGTCGAGGGGTACGACTACTCGCTGACCTCTTCGGCCGGAGTCTTCTCCGCCGACCGGCTCGATCCAGGCACGGCAGTACTGCTGCGCAAGGCCGAACTTCCCGGGGCGGAGACCAGCGGAGCCCTGCTCGACCTGGGCTGTGGTTACGGGCCGATCACCTGCGTACTCGCCACCGGGGCGAGTAAGGCCACCGTCTGGGCGGTCGACGTCAACGCCCGGGCGCGTGAACTCACCAGCGAGAACGCGCAGCGGCTCGGCCTGGCCGACCGGGTACGCGTCACCGCGCCGGACGAGGTCCCGGAGGACCTCACCTTCACCCAACTGTGGTCCAACCCGCCGATCCGGATCGGCAAGGCAGAGCTGCACGGCATGCTGCGGCGCTGGCTGCCCCGGTTGGCCCCGGACGGCGTGGCGTGGCTGGTGGTGGCCCGGCATCTCGGTGGTGACTCGCTCCAGCGCTGGCTCGTCGAGGACGGCTGGCGGGTCGAGCGCCACGCCAGCCAGAAGGGTTACCGGGTGCTCCGGGTCACCCGCTGAGCGCGGCCGGCGGGCCGGGCCGGTTCAGCGGGCCGGGACCCGTTCCAGCAGGCCGAAGCCCGGTGTCAGCGGGCCGAAACCCGGTGTCGTCGGGCGGGGTGGTTGGGGCAGGATGCCGACGTGGGTTATGTAGACGTCGCCGGAGTCGGGCACATCCTGCCGGATGGCCGGCAGTTGTTCGCCGACGTCTCCTTCCGGGTGGGCGAGGGCGCCAAGGTCGCCCTGGTCGGGCCGAACGGCGCCGGCAAGACCACCCTGCTGAAGATGGTCGCCGGGGACCTGCCCACCCGGACCGGAACCATCGCCCGCGCCGGCGGGCTGGGCGTGATGCGTCAGTTCATCGGCATGATCGGCGACGAGTCGACGCTGCACGACCTCGTACTCTCGCTCTCGCCACCCGGGGTGCGCGCGGCGGGGGAGCGGCTGGCGGCGGCCGAGGTGGCGCTGCACGCCGCCGAGGTGCGCGGCAAGTTCAGCAGCGCCGCCGGCAAGGCCCAACTGGCGTACGCGGAGGCGCTGACCGCCTGGGGCGAGGCCGGGGGCTACGACGCCGAGGTGCTCTTCGACACCGTCTCCACGATCGTGCTGGAGCTGCCCTGGGAGAAGACCCGCGACCGGCCGGTACGCACCCTCTCCGGCGGGCAGCAGAAGCGGTTCGCCCTGGAGTTGCTGCTGCGCGGCGCCGACGAGGTGCTGCTGCTCGACGAGCCGGACAACTTCCTCGACGTGCCGGGCAAACGCTGGCTGGAGGGGCGGCTGCGGGAGTCGGCGAAGTCGGTGCTCTACGTCTCGCACGACCGGGAGTTGCTGGCCCGCACCGCCGACCGGGTGGTCGCGGTGGAGGGCGGCAGCGCCTGGGTGCACCCGGGTGGCTTCGGCAGTTGGCACGAGGCCCGGCTCGCCCGGCACGACCGGCTGGAGGAGCAGCGCCGCCGCTGGGACGAGGAGCATCAGAAGCTGCGCGAGCTGATGCTGATGTACAAGCAGAAGGCGGCGTACAACGACGGGATGGCCTCCCGCTACCAGGCGGCGCAGACCAGGTTGCGCAAGTTCGAGGAGGCCGGACCACCGCCCGTACCGCCGAAGGACCAGGACATCCGGATGCGGCTGACCGGCGGGCGTACCGGCAAGCGGGCGATCGTCTGCGAGCAGGTCGAGCTGGACGACCTCACCTTCCCGTTCGACCTGGAGGTCTGGTACGGCGACCGGGTCGCCGTACTCGGCGCGAACGGCACCGGGAAGTCGCACTTCCTCCGCCTGCTCGCCCGGGGCGGCACCGATCCGGACCCGGCCAACAGCCCGGTCGACGGTGGCCTGGCCCTGGCCCCCGTTCGGCACGGCGGGATGGCCCGGTTGGGTGCCCGGGTCAGGCCGGGCCACTTCTCCCAGACCCACGACCGTCCGGATCTGCTCGACAAGACCCTGGTCGAGGCGCTCTGGCGGGGTGACGACCACCGGGCCGGGATGGACCGGCACGCCGCGATGAAGGCGCTGAACAGGTACGAGTTGGCCGGCCAGGGGGACCAGCGGTTCGGCACGCTCTCCGGTGGACAGCAGGCGCGGTTCCTTGTGCTGTTGCTGGAACTCTCCGGCGCGACCCTGCTGTTGCTCGACGAGCCGACCGACAACCTGGACCTCGCCTCGGCCGAAGCCCTGGAGGCGGGCCTGCGGGCGTTCGAGGGGACGGTGCTGGCGGTCACCCACGACCGCTGGTTCACCCGCTCGTTCGACCGGTTCCTGCTGTTCCGCGGCGACGGCGAGGTGGTCGAGACGCCGGAACCGGTCTGGGACGTCGCCTGAGCAGGGGCGGTCGAGGCCGCCGTTCGTCTTCCACCGTGGTGCCGCGGTGGCTTTCCGGGTGGCCCGACGACGGGCAGCGTGGCTCTCCGGGGTGAGGGCGCTACGCCGAGTATGGTCCGTGTTGTGCTGCCATCCGGAACCGTGAGGTGGCGTCTGGTGCGCAGGACAGCCCAGGCCGCGGTGACCGGGGTCCTGATCGGCGTTGTCGGCTGGTCGGTCGCCAGGCGGTGGGACGAGGTGCCGGCCGTGCTCGGCGAACTGTCCGTACCCGGCGTGCTGCTGGCCGGACTGGCCGCCGTCGCGGGCGGGCTCTGCGGCTGCCTGGCCTGGCGGGCCATCCTGGCGGACTTCGGCGCCGACCTCTCGCTGCGCTGCGCGGCACGGATCTTCTTCGTCGGGCAGTTGGCGAAGTACCTGCCCGGCAAGGTCTGGCCGATCCTGGTCCAGGCCCGGCTCGGCCGGGCGTACGGGGTGCCCGGGCGGGCCTCGGCGGCGGCGTCGTTACTGGCGATGCTGGTCACCCTCGGCACCGGCCTGCTGCTTACCGCGCTCGCCCTGCCGGTGCTGGGCCGGCGGGCCGTCGCGGACTACTGGTGGATCCTGCTGGCGCTCCCACCCGCGCTGCTGCTGCTCTGGCCGGCACTGGTCAACCGGATCCTCGCCGTGCTGCTCCGGCTGGCCCGCCGCGAGCCGATGCCCCGGCCGCTGTCCCTGCGCGGCATCGGCGGGGCCGTGGGCTGGTCACTGGCGACCTGGCTCGGCTACGGTACGCACCTCTGGCTGCTCCTGGCCGACGTCGGCGCGGGCGGCCCGGACCTGCTGTTCGGGGCGATCGGTGCCTTCGCAGGTTCCTGGTCGGTCGGGTTTCTGCTGGCCGTGGCCCCGGCCGGGGTCGGTCCCCGGGAGGTGGCGCTGCCCCTGCTGCTCGGCCCGACCGTCGCCGGGTCGGCCGCGCTGGTCGCCACGGTGCTGTCCCGGCTGCTGCTGACCCTGGTGGACCTGCTCCTGCCGGCCGTCGCGATCTCGCTGCGGTGGTCGGGCCGCCGGCTGGCCCGCCGGGTACCCCGGCAGTCGCCACCCCTCGGACCCCCGGTGCCCGGGCAGTCCCGGCAGGCGGGGTCGACGGATTCCGCGACGCGCCCGTGATGTGACGGAGCGTGCCGAGTGGGGTGCGCGACGTTACGCTGCTGCTCGTGCGCTGGGTGGTGTTCGGCAGCTACGACGTACGGCGACATCCCCGGGTCGGCGTACTCGTCGAAGGGCTGCGGGGAGCCGGCGACGACGTGACCGAGCTGAACGAACCGTTGAACCTGGACACCGCCGCCCGGATAGCCCTGCTCCGGCAGCCGTGGCGGCTTCCGCTGCTCGTCGGCAGGCTGACCCGGTGCTGGGCCCTGCTGGTCGTGCGGGCCCTCCGGCACCGACGAGCCACCGGTGCGGGAGAGGGCGCGGGCGACGCCGTACTGGTCGGTTATCTCGGGCATTTCGACGTACACCTGGCCCGGCTGCTGTTCCGGGGTACCCCGATCGTGCTCGACCACCTCGTGTCGGCCGCCGGCACGGCCCGGGACCGAGGGCTCGGCGACGCCGGCAGCGCCCGGGAACGGCTGATGCGGGCGATCGACGCCGCCGCGCTGCGCCGGGCCGACGTCGTACTGGTGGACACCGCCGAGCACCTCGAAACACTGCCTCCACCGGACCGGGACCGGGGGGTCGTGGTACCGGTCGGAGCCGGCGCGGAGTGGTTCGCCGCCGGAGCCCGTACCGCCCGGCACCGCTGGACCGGCGAACCGGCCGGCGGCGGCCGGCGGCGACTGCGGGTGGTCTTCGTCGGGCTGTTCACCCCGCTGCACGGCACCCGGACCCTGGGCGCCGCGCTGGCCGCGCTCGCCGCCGACGACTCGATCGAGGCGACCGTGGTCGGCACCGGACAGGAACACCCCGCCTGCCGCCGGGCCGCCGCCGGCAACCCGCGCGTCACCTGGTACGACTGGATACCGGCGGGTGAGCTGCCCGCCCTGGTGGCCGGACACCACGTGTCGCTGGGCATCTTCGGCGAGACGGCAAAGGCCGGCCGGGTGGTGCCGACGAAGGTCTACCAGGGCGCCGCCGCCGGCTGCGCCATCGTCACCTCCGACACCGCAGCACAGCGCCGGGCACTCGGCGACGCGGCCGTCTTCGTACCGGCCGGCGACCCGTTCGCACTCGCCACCGCCCTGCGCGAACTGGCCGCGGACCCGGACCGACTCGCCCGGCTGCGGCGGGCCGCACGGCGACGGGCGGTCGAACACTTCTGGCCGGCGGCCGTGGTGACCCCGGTCCGGCACCGGCTCGGCGCCACCGTCCACCCGGACGCTGCCACGCCCGCGCCCCTGGCAGCCCCGTCCGGCGCAACGATGGCGGCCGGCGGCGACCTGACGACCGACCCGGTCTGGTGGGTCGGATGACCGCGTTGCCGGCCGACCCGCCGCTGCCGCCCCGGGCGGCCCTGCGCTGGAACGTCGTACGCCGGATCGTGGCGGAGTGCCGGCCCGGGACCATCCTGGAACTCGGCTGCGGCCTCGGCTCCGTCGGCACCCGGCTGGCCCGGCTGGCAAACTACACCGCGGCCGAGCCCGACCCGCGCAGCTTCCAGACCGCGCACGCCCGGATCACCCCGCTGGGCGGGACGGTGCTGAACGGGGATCACCGGCAGCTTCCCCCGGGCGGCGGCTACGACCTGGTCTGCGCGTTCGAGGTGCTGGAGCACATCGCCGACGACCTGCCGGTGCTGGCGGAGTGGCTGACCCTGGTCAGGCCCGGTGGCCACCTCCTGCTGTCGGTACCCGCCGACCCGGAGCGGTTCGGCGCCTGGGACACCCTGGTCGGGCACTACCGGCGGTACTCGGCCGGACAGTTGCGGCAGCGGCTGCTCGACGCCGGTGCCAACGACGTACGGGTGGTGCACTACGGCTGGCCGCTCGGCTACCTGCTCGACTCCGTACGGAACCGCTGGGCGGGCCGCCGCGCCGATCGACCCGCCGATCGACCACGGGCCGGGCCGGGCTCGACCGGCGGGGAACGCGTCTCGACCGGCGGGGAAGGCCTCTCGACCGGCGGGGAAGGCGTGAATGGCGGGACCGCGGAGGAGCGCACCTCGACCTCGGGGCGGATCCTGCAACCGCGCGGGGCGCTGGCCGGCGAGGCGATCCGGCTGGCCGTCTCACCGTTTCTCGCCCTGCAGCGGATGCGCCCGGACCGCGGGCCGGGACTCGTCGCGCTCGCGACCCGACCGTAGCTGCTCGCCCGCCCGGTCGGCAGTTGCTCGCCCGCCCGGTCGGCAGTTGCTCGCCCGCCTGGTCGGCAGTTGCTCGCTGGCCAGGAGGGACCGGGTCAGGAGTGCTCGGTCAGGAGCCGACGGCACTGCTGAGCACGGCGACCGGGAAGAGCGCGTAGGGTCCGTCCCGCGCCACGGCGTGCGTGTCGGCCGACTCGGGCAACCACCCGGGTCGCTTGCGCAGGTCGATCAGGACCAGGTCCTCCGGGCGGGTCGGTTCGGTGCGCAGCGTCGTGGCGGTGAGCAGCCGGGGTTTCAGCCGCCAGTAGTAGGCGAGCCAGCGCGGACTCGTCACGCCCGCGCCGGCGACCCAGGCGTACCGCTGGCCCTCCGGAGGTGGGTGCCCGGCCACGAGCCGGCCGGCCCGAGCCGGTTCGTCGACCAGACGGTCCCGCGGCGGGCCGATGACCAGCACCCCGAGGTAGGCCCCGAGCGCTGTACCGACCAGCGCCGCCACCGTCACCCGGACCCGCCGTCGCGCCAGCCACCTCCCGGCCCCGACGAACCGGTCCAGCAGCACGCCCATCCCGACGAGTCCGACCACCAGGACCGGATAGGACCAGTACGAGTGGACGAAGGCACCGTTGCTCAGCCCGAGGATCCAGGTGGCGGTGAATGCGACCGCCATTGCCAGGTAGACCCGGGTACGCCGGTCCAGCAGCCCGACGACCGCACCGATCGGCAGCGCGCCGATGTACCAGACCGGCAGCAGGCCGTACGCGTACTGCCACTGCCGGCGGAGGAACTGTCGCGCGGTGTACCCACCACCGGTGCTGCGCAGCTCGGCCTGCCCGCCGAGCACGGTCATCCCGGTCACCCCGACGACGAAGGCCAGGCTGATCACGACCCCGGCCAGCATGCTCGCTCCGACCAGGACCGTCACCCGGTCGACCCGGCGTGCCGCAAGCAGCCACAGCCCGAGTACGGCGGCGAACCCGACACCGGGCCAGGAGACCAGGGTGGTGAGCAGCGCGGCGACGCAGGCCGCGACCACGAGCCGACGGGCCGGATCGGGTCGGGCACGCAGCCGTACCACCAGGGCGGAGAGGGCCAGGATCGGTCCCAGGTCGAACATCAGCGGGCTGTAGACCCAGTAGAAGGGCGTGGCCACCATCAGGCCGACTGCCAGCAGGGTGGCCGACCAGCGCAGGCCGAGCCCGCGCAGAAGTGCGGCGCCGGCCGGAATGATCAGCAGGGCCAGCAGGTACGCCGGCAGCCACACCTGGTACTCGCCGTCGCCGGGCAGCAGGCCGGTCAGCGCGGTGAGGAGGTTGAACAGCGGGGGGTGGTGCGCGTACGGCGCCGAGGCGTACGGCAGCCAGTCGGCACCGAAGTGCGAGCCGAGAATGCCCTGCTCCTGAAGGTTCCGCAGGTGCAGCGCGTACCGGCCGATGATCCGGCCCAGGTGGTCGTCGCCGAACGGCATACCGAGCAGCGGGAGCCAGGTCAGCGCGACGAGACCGGTGAGCGCGGCGACGCCGGCCCAGCCCTGCCGATCGACCCGGCGCGGATCCCGCCGATCGACCCGGCGCGGGTCTGGACCGGACGGACTGTCGTCGGGCATCGCCGGACGGCCGGCGGGCGGTGCCGGCCCGACCTGGCGAACCCGGGCGACCGAATTCCGGACCCGGGGACCGATGCCCCGGACCCGGAGCAGCGCGGCGGCGGCCGACACCGCGTCGTTCACGAGCGGTTTCCGGGCGGCCAGTCGATTCTGGACCGCACGATGAGGTCGGCGAGCAGCGCCACCGCGCCGACGATCAGGCCGGCACAGA
This sequence comes from Plantactinospora sp. B6F1, assembly GCF_040120695.1. NCBI lineage: Bacteria > Bacillati > Actinomycetota > Actinomycetes > Micromonosporales > Micromonosporaceae > Plantactinospora > Plantactinospora sp. B6F1. The sequence continues at coordinate 55,210 of NZ_JBEEAC010000010.1, forward strand.
GCAGCAGCACGGTGTTGGTGGCGATCCGGACCGGATGCGCGACCAGGTCGTACACGATCTTTCCGGAGCCGACGGTGAGCAGCAGCAGCGACGGTGGCATCAGCACCTTGAGCGGGTTGAAGTACATCACCATCCGGAGCACCTGCAGGAGGTAGCGGTAGGCGTCCCGGACGAAGTGGAACTTCGACGAGCCCGACCGGCGGGCGTAGGCGATCGGCAGGTAGTGCACGTCGTGCTGGTTGTGCAGGAACGCCATCGTGATGGTGGTGACGCAGGAGAAGCCGGGCGGGAGTAGTCGCAGGTAGGGCAGGGACACGTCCCGGCGGAAGGCCCGTAGCCCGGAGTTGAGGTCGGGGATGCGGGTGCCGGCGAGCCGTTCGGCGATCTTGCGGATGAGCCACTTCGCCGGTACCCGGAGGAGCTTGTGGCTGCCCTGCTCACTGGTGCGGGCGCCGACGACCTGGTCGACGTGCGGGTCCCGGAGCAGCAGCCGGACGAACTCCGGGATCCGCTCGTTCGGGTAGGTCATGTCCGCGTCGGTCCACACCACGATGGTGCCGCGGGCCTGTTCCGTACCGATCCGGCGCGCGGTGCCCGAACCGCCGTTGCGGTGGAACGCCAGCAGCCGGAGCCGGGGGAACCGGGCGGTCGCCTCGCGCAGGATCTCCAACGTGCCGTCGGTGGAGGCGTCGTCGATCGCGAGTAGCTCGTAATGCAGGCCGCTGTCGTCCATTGCCGCGCAGATGCGCTCGATCTCCGCCAGTACGTGCGCCTGTTCGTTGTAGCAGGGGAGTACGACGGTCACCTCTACCGGCGCGTTGCTCTCCCGGCTGACCTGGGCGGGGACGACGGACATCTCCGTGCCAGGCCGGTCGAACCGGCCGTTCACCGCCATGTGAACCCGCCTTTCGACGCCTCGCGCGGCGACCTGGACGGCACGGGGGTTATTGCCACGGTCGCCATTTCCGCGCCCACGATATAGCAGTTTTCGAGGTTCGCGCGCGACGCGCCAGCGTCTCATTCTGTTTTACAGACGCGAATCGTCGTCGAATTGTTTTCCTGAATGGTGGTCCCCTGGCCGGGTGAGCGAACTCCGGTGCGGAGTCCGGGGCGGACCACGGCGGCATAGGGTTGATCTCGTGACTGAGATGACCTATCGCCGGTTGGGCGACTCCGGGCTCGTGGTGTCCGTCGTCGGAGTCGGGTGCAACAACTTCGGCCGCAAGCTCGACGCCGCCGGTACCCGGGCCGTGGTCGACGCGGCCCTCGACGCCGGCATCAACTTCTTCGACACCGCCGACATCTACGGCGAACCGCACGGCGGGTCGGAGGAGCAGCTCGGTGCCGCGCTACGCGGCCGGCGGGACGACGTCGTGCTGGCATCCAAGTTCGGCATGAGCATGTCGGGGATGAACGGACCGGACCACGGCGCCCGGGGCGCCCGGCGCTACGTCGCCCGGGCGGTCGAGGCTTCACTGCGCCGGCTCGGCACCGACCACATCGACCTCTACCAGATGCACGAGCCCGACCCGGGTACGCCGATCGAGGAGACCCTGAACGCGCTCGACGATCTGGTCCGGGCCGGTAAGGTCCGCTACCTCGGCAACTCCAACTTCGCCGGCTGGCAGATCGCCGACGCCGCCTGGACGGCGCGCACCCGCGGCCTGACGCCCTTCATCAGTGCGCAGAACGAGTACAGCCTGCTGAACCGGGGCGTGGAGACCGAGGTCGTGCCGGCCGCCCAGCACTTCGGGCTCGGCCTGCTGCCGTTCTTCCCGCTCGCCGACGGGCTGCTCACCGGCAAGTACAAGCGGGGCGCCCAGCCGCCGTCGGACAGCCGGCTCGCCAGCAGCAGCCCGAGGTACGCCGCCCGGCTGGCCTCCGCCCCGTGGGACACCATCGAGGCGCTGGAGAAGTACGCGGCCGAGCGCGGCCGCTCCCTGCTCGACGTGGCGATCGGCGGCCTGGCCGCCCAGCCGGCGGTGACCTCGGTGATCGCCGGTGCCACCACCCCCGACCAGGTACGCGCCAACGCCGACGCCGGCGGCTGGCAGCCGACCCCGGACGACCTCATCACCCTCCGCACCCTCCTCTGACCCCGAGCGTCCCTCCCGCCGCCGGTCCCAGCGCGTCGACCTGGACACCAGAGGCGTTACCGCGACCGGTTAGCGCATCTGGTGTCCAGGTGACGGGAGGCGTTCCCGCACGGCCTGGGCCACCTGGGCGACGAGCCGGGCGGGATGGCGCAGGACGTCGTCGGCGGTGAAGCGGAGTATCGCCCAGCCGGCGGCGCGGAGATCGTTCAGCCGGGCGACGTCGTGGCGGAAATGTGCCCGCTCGCGGTGGTGGTCACCCTCGTACTCCAGCGCGATTCGCAGCCGGGGATAGGCGAGGTCCACCCGGCCCAGGAATCGTCCGCGACCGTCGTACACGTCGTACTGCGCGGTCGGTACCGGCAGACCGGCGTCGACGAGCAGCAGCCGGAGCCGGGTCTCCATCGGTGACTCGCTGAGCGGTTCCGCCAGGCCGAGCACCTCCCGCAACAGCGGTACCCCGGGCCAGCCGGGGCGCGCGGCGAGGTAGTCGGTGAGGGCGGCGCGCTTCACCAGCCGGCGGTTCAGCAGCGCGTCCACCGCCACCACCGCCTCGGTACGCGGCGGCCGTCGCCCAAGGTCGAACGCGGTACGAAGCGGCGTGGTGACCGGCAGGCCGCCGAACCGGGTCACGTCGCCGGGCGAGAGTTTCGCGAGTGTGTAGCGAACCCGTAGCCGCGGACGTGGCCGGGTGACACCCGGCACCAACACGGTGACCGGGGCGTCCCGGGGGAGCAGATGGACGCCCCACAGGTATGCGGCACTCAACCCGCCGATGGCCGCCCCCGACGGCAGGCTGAGTGCGGCCGCGTCACACCACATCCGATGGTCGTCCTCCCGGTAGCCGTCGCGGTGGACGTAGATGTCGGGGAGAAGCCGGCGCCAGGCCGGACCGCGCAACATGCTCCGGGTGACCAGCCCTTTCGCCACTGCGGCGCGGGCGGAGAACGGCAGGAACGCCAGCTGTGCCGGTACCCGGGGCGGACGAGCCATCGCACCAGCCTGCCGCACCTCCCGCCGCTCCGCTGCCCCGCCCATCAGCCACACTTCACCACCACCACCCACTGCCCGCCCGCTCACCCACGCCCACCCGCTCACCCGTGCCGGCCCCGCCCGTGCCGGCCCCGTCCGTGCCGGCCCCGCCCGTGCCGGCCCCGCCCACTCGCGCCCGTCCGCCCAGCCCACCCGCCCACTCGCGCCCGCCTGCCCACTCGCGCCCGCGCCTGCCCGCCCGCGCACCGCCCGCCCCACTGCACGCCGTGGCGGTCATGCGTGGTTGACCTGGACAGCAGAGGCGTTAACCGGTGCGGATAGCGCCTCTGGTGTCCAGGTGAGTGTGGTCGGCCGACAGCATGACCGGGGCGGTACGTGGTCGAGTGTGGACACTGTGTGAATTGTCACGGCTCTTTACGGATCCGTGACCGAGCGCGTACGCTCGCCGACAAGTAACCCACGGGAGCCCGGTGGACCGGGCTGAGAGGGGGGCTGTCGAGCCCCCGACCGTCGAACCTGATCCGGGTAATGCCGGCGCAGGGAGGAGCGTTGCCGTGCCACCGATCGGACGACTTCACCTCATCACCGACACCCGGCCCGGGCGGGACCCGCTCACGGTGGTCGAGGCGGCCCTCTCGGTCGCCGGCCCCGAACTGGTCGTACAGGTTCGGGTCGCGGACGACACCGACGACCGGGCGGCGTACGAGCTTGCCGTCGAGGTGGCCGGCCGCTGTGCCACCGTCGGGGCGAGCTGCCTGGTCAACGACCGGCTGCACCTCGCGCTCGCGATCGGGGCGACGGGCGGGCACGTCGGCGCCCGGGACCTGCCGGTCGACGCCGCCCGCCGGGTGCTCGGCCCGACCGCCGTGCTCGGCGCGACCGCACGGGACCCGGAGACGGGGGCGGCGGCGGTCGCGGCCGGTGCCAGCTACCTCGGCGTCGGCCCCTGCCACGCCACCTCCACCAAGGACGGGCTGCCCGCGCCGATCGGCCCCGAGGGTGTCCGCCTGGTCGCCTCGGCGGTGCCGGTACCGGTTATCGCGATCGGCGGGATCACCCCGGAGCGGGTGCCCGCGCTTATGGCCGCCGGGGCGTACGGGGTCGCCGTGGTGGGCGCCGTCTCCACCGCCGCCGACCCGGCCCGGGCCACCGCCGCACTCCTCACCAGCCTCGGCGCCGCCCCGCCCCCACCCCACCCGGAACGGGGAACATCGCCGGGGGTCGCACCCCGGCGGAGTTCGTCGTTGTCGGGTCGGGGTGCGGGGGCGCAAGGATGCTAGGCGAGGGCGGGGCATCCGACGTCGCGGTGGTGGGCGGGGGGCCGGTCGGGCTCGCCGTCGCCTGGCGGTGCGCCGCCCGGGGCATGCGGGTAAGCGTGTACGACGCGACGCCCGGCTCGGGCGCCTCCGACGTGGCGGCCGGCATGCTCGCCCCCGTCGCCGAAACCTACTTCGGCGAGCGGGTCCTGACCGGACTGCTGGTCGAGTCCGCGGCCCGGTGGCCGGCGTTCGCCGCCGAACTCGCCGAGTACGCCGGGCGGGACCTGGGCTACCGGACCGAGGGGACGCTGACCGTCGCGCTCACCTCCGACGACCTGGCCGAGGCGGAGCGGCTCTGGGCGTACCAGCGGAATCTCGGCCTGCCGGTGACCCCGCTGCGGCCGGCGGAGCTGCGGGACCGCGAACCGCTGCTGGCCACCCGGCTGCGCGGCGGTGCGCTCGCCCCCGGCGACCACCAGGTCGACCCGCGCCGGCTGGTCGCCGCGCTGCGGGTCGCCGTCGAACGCGCCGGGGTGACCATGGTGTCCCGGCCGGTGCGGGACCTCGCGGAGCTGGACGCGACGGCGACGGTCGTCGCGGCCGGCTGCGGTACGGCGGCGCTGACCGGCCTGCCCGTTCGGCCGGTGAAGGGGCAGATCCTGCGGCTGCGCGCGCCCGGCGGCGCGGCACCCGGCTTCCGGCACGTGATCCGGGGTCACGCGGACGGCCGACACGTCTACCTGGTGCCGAGGACCGATGGCGAGGTGGTGGTCGGGGCGACCGTCGAGGAGCGCGCCGACCTCGACGTCACCGCCGGGGCGGTACTCGACCTGCTCCGGTCCGCCACCGAGGTGATCCCGGAACTGGCCGAGTACGAGCTGGTCGAGGCGCGTTCCGGGCTGCGTCCCGGGACGCCGGACAACGCACCGCTGCTCGGCCCGCTGCCCGGCCGGCCCGAACTCGTGGTCGCGGCCGGGCACTTCCGGCACGGCATCGTGCTCACCCCGCTCACCGCCGACCTGGTTGCCGACCTGCTGGCCACCGGAATGCCCGATCCGGCACTCGCGTCGCTGTCGCCGGCCCGGTTCGGCCAACCGGTGCCGGTCGCGCGGCGGTCGGAATCGGTCGGGGATGCGGTGTCGGTCGGGCGGCGGTCGGAATCGGTCGGGGATGCGGTGTCGGGGACGTGGCCGGCGGATGCCCGGCCCGAGCGTCAGGACGCCGAGCGCGGCAGCCGGAACGTGAGCCACACGGAGGCGGTGAAGGGGCCGGGGAACGGCGGGGAGCCGGGGCCGGACGACCCAACGACCAGGGAGGCGAGGACGCGGTGGAGCTGACCGTGAACGGAGTCGAACAGCGGCTGCCCGGCGAGTTGACCGTGGCGGACCTGGTGGAACGGGTCACCAGCGCACACCGGGGCGTGGCGGTCGCGGTGAACGGCGAGGTGGTGCCGCGCGGCGGCTGGCCGGCCCGGCTGCTCCGGGACGGCGACCGGGTCGAGGTGCTGACCGCGGCCCAGGGCGGGTGACCGAGATGTCGTTCGGGCCCTCCGATCCCGAACCCGGGTTCGTGCTCGCCGGTGAGAAGTTCGGCTCCCGGCTGATCCTCGGCACCGGCGGGGCGCCCAGCCCGTACGTCCTGGAGCAGGCGATCCGGGCCAGCGGCACCGAGCTGGTCACCGTCGCGCTGCGCCGGATCGACAGTGACGCCACCATGGGCGGCGGCCTACTGGAGGTGCTCGGTCGGTGTGGCGTACGGCTGCTGCCGAACACCGCGGGATGCCGTACCGCCGCCGAAGCGATCACGGTGGCTCAGCTCGCCCGGGAGGCATTCGAGACCTCGTGGGTCAAGCTGGAGGTGATCGGCGACGAGCGGACCCTGCTGCCGGACACGGTCGAGCTGGTCACCGCCGCCGAGCGGCTGGTCGCCGACGGGTTCACGGTGCTGCCGTACATCACCGACGACCCGGTGCTGGCCCGCCGGCTGGAAGACCTCGGCTGTGCCGCCGTGATGCCGGCGGGCGCGCCGATCGGCTCCGGGCTGGGCATCAACAACCCACACAACCTGCGGCTGCTGCGGCAGAACGTGGACGTACCGGTGATCCTGGACGCGGGTGTCGGCACCGCCTCCGATGCCGCGCTGGCGATGGAACTGGGCTGTGACGCGGTGATGCTGGCCAGCGCGGTGACCCGGGCGGCCGACCCGGTACGCATGGCCACCGCCATGCGGTTCGCCGTCGAGGCGGGACGGCTGGCCGCCGGTGCGGGACGGATACCACGGCGCTTCCACGCGCTGGCGTCCACCCCGGACGAGGGGCGGCCCGAGCTGTGAGCGCGCCTCGGGGGATCGTGCTGGTCACCGACCGGCGGCAGGCCAGCCGGCCACTCGACGAGGTGGTACGGGCAGCGGTCGACGGCGGTGCCCGCTGGGTTCTGTTGCGGGAACGGGACCTGCCCCGGCCGGAGCGGCTCGAACTGGCCCGGCGACTGCGGGCGATCCTGGCCCCGGTGCACGGCACCCTGCTGGTCGCCGGCCCGGACCCGCTCGGCGGTGACGCGGTGCACCTGCCGGCCGTCGGCCCCTATCCGCCGCCGGGGCTGCCGTTGGTCGGCCGATCCTGCCACGACCTGACCGAGCTCGGTCGGCTCTCCACGGAGGACTACCTGACGCTTTCGCCGGTCTATCCGAGTCCGTCCAAGCCCGGCTACGGGCCGCCGCTCGGACCCGACGGCCTGGCCGGGCTGGTCGGGCGGAGCCGGGTGCCGGTTGTCGCGCTCGGCGGCGTCGGTACGCCCGCCCAGGTCGGTGCGTGCCTGGCGGCGGGCGCGGCCGGGGTGGCGGTGATGGGTGCGGTGATGCGCTCGGACGACCCGGCCGGGCTGGTCCGGCACCTCTGCGCGGCGGCCGAGCCACGAACGGACCACCGGGCAGTACCTGCCGGTTCGGGATGTGCGTCGTGACGCCGCCGGTGGTGGGGACGGACGGCGGCGTCCGGCCTGCCGGTTCCGGGTGTGCGTCGTGACGCCGCCGGTGGTACTGACCGTGGCCGGCTCGGACTCCGGGGCGGGCGCGGGGATTCAGGCCGACCTGAAGGTCTTCGCCGCGCTCGGGGTCTACGGCACGTCGGTGCTCACCGCCGTCACGGCGCAGAACACCCGCGAGGTACGGGCCGTCCTGCAGGTCGCTGCCGACATGGTGGGCGCGCAGCTGCGTACGTTGATCGACGATCTGCCCCCGGTGGCGGTGAAGACCGGAATGCTCGGTGACGTGAAGGTCGCGGACGCGGTGGCCGGGGCAGCGCGGGCCGGCCTGCTGCCCAATCTGGTGGTCGACCCGGTGCTCGTGTCGACCAGCGGAGCCCGGCTCGGCGTTGTCGCAGCGATCGAGCGGCTGCTGCCGTACGCCCTGGTGGCGACGCCGAACCGGGCGGAGGCGGCGGCGATCCTCGGCCGTACGGTCTCCGGTCCCGACGAGATGGCGGAGGCGGCCCGGCAGCTCGCCGCGGGCGGCCCCCGGTATGTGGTGGTGACCGGCGGCGACAGCGACGAGTCGGGGTTGGCGACTGGCGGCGGCGAGGCGTTCGGTGGTGCGGTCGACGCGTTCTGCACCGGTACCGAGGTGCGACTGTTGCGCCGGCCGTGGGTGCCGAGCCGGAACACCCACGGCACCGGCTGTTCGTTCTCGGCCGCGATCGCCGCCCGGCTGGCGCTCGGCGACCAGGTGCCGGACGCGGTGGCCTTCGCCAAGGAGTACGTCACTCGCGCGTTGCTCGGTGCCCGGACCTGGTCGGTGGGGAGCGGTCACGGCCCGCTGGATCACTTCGGTTGGTCCGGCGCGGAATCCGACAGTCCCACCCAGCCCGACAGGTCCGCCCGGTCTGACAGTCCCACCCAGCCCGACAGGTCCGCCCGGTCTGACAGTCCCACCCAGCCCGACAGGTCCGCCCGGTCTGACAGTTCTGCCTAGTCCGACAGTTCCGGGCTAGTCGCACAGCTCCAACAGACAGAGGAGTCGACGCCATGCCGAGAACCAAGACCACACCCGACCGTTCACGCCTCCCCCTGGCGCAGCCCAGTGGTGTCGCGGGCGGCTCTCGATGAAGGCTCGCCGCAAGGTGTACGTGACGGGGGCGCGTCCGGACGTCCGGGTGCCGTTCGCGGAGGTCGAGCTGACCGGTGACGAACCGCCGGTACGGCTCTACGATACGTCCGGTCCCGGTTCGGACCCTGCCGAGGGGCTGCCTCCGCTGCGCGGGGCGTGGATCGCGGAACGGGGCGACGTGGCTCCGGTACGCGGCGCCGGCACTCCACTGGCCGGTCGGGACGGTGCCCGGCCCACCCAACTGGTCTACGCCCGGTCCGGGGTCGTCACCCCCGAGATGGAGTTCGTGGCGGTCCGGGAGGGCATGCCGGCCGAGGTGGTACGCGAGGAGATCGCCGCCGGCCGGGCCGTGCTGCCGCTCAACGTGAACCATCCGGAGTGCGAGCCGGCGATCATCGGCAAGCGCTTCCTGGTGAAGGTCAACGCCAACATCGGCACCTCGGCGGTCACCTCGTCGGTCGCCGAGGAGGTGGAAAAGCTCAGCTGGGCGACGCGGTGGGGCGCGGACACCGTGATGGACCTCTCCACAGGTAGGCGGATCCACGAGACCCGGGAAGCGATCATCCGCAACTCCCCGGTGCCGATCGGAACCGTCCCGATCTACCAGGCCCTGGAGAAGGTCGGCGGCGACCCGGTGAGACTCTCCTGGGAGGTCTTCCGGGAGACGGTGATCGAGCAGGCCGAGCAGGGCGTCGACTACATGACGGTGCACGCCGGAGTACGCCTCGGCTACGTGCCGCTCGCCGTCGACCGGGTCACCGGGATCGTCTCCCGAGGCGGCTCGATCATGGCGGCCTGGTGCCTCGCACACCATCAGGAGAACTTCCTCTACACGAACTTCGCCGAACTCTGCGAGATCCTCGCCCGGTACGACGTCACGTTCTCGCTCGGCGACGGGCTGCGGCCCGGCTCGATCGCGGACGCGAACGACGAGGCGCAGTTCGCCGAGCTGCGTACCCTCGGGGAGCTGACCTCGGTGGCCTGGGAGCACGGGGTCCAGGTGATGATCGAGGGACCCGGTCACGTGCCGATGCACAAGATCAAGGAGAACGTGGACCTCCAGCAGGAGCTGTGCCACGAGGCGCCTTTCTACACTCTTGGCCCACTGACCACCGACATCGCCCCGGCGTACGACCACATCACGTCGGCGATCGGTGCCGCGATGATCGGCATGTTCGGTACCGCCATGCTCTGCTACGTCACCCCGAAGGAGCACCTGGGACTGCCGGACCGGGACGACGTGAAGGCGGGGGTGATCGCCTACAAGATCGCGGCCCACGCGGCAGACCTGGCCAAGGGGCACCCCGGGGCGCAGGCCTGGGACGACGCGCTGTCGAAGGCGCGGTTCGAGTTCCGCTGGGAGGACCAGTTCAACCTGTCGCTGGACCCGGAGACCGCGCGGGCGTACCACGACGCCACCCTGCCGGCGACGCCCGCCAAGACAGCACACTTCTGCTCAATGTGCGGCCCGAAGTTCTGCTCCATGAAGATCACGCAGGAACTCAAGGAGTACGCGGCGCGAGGCATGCAGGAGAAGTCGACCGAGTTTCTGGCCTCGGGCGGCAGGGTGTACCTGCCGTTGGCCTGAGTGTGGGCCCGGAGGCGTTGCCGAACGGGGTGGCGCCTCCGGCACCGGGGAGCGGATGCTGCCCCCGGCACCGGGGCACTTGGGACGGTCAGTCGGCGTGGTGGCGGCCGGTCGATCGCAGTGACCGTCGTACGCTGCGGTCCAGCCCGAGGCCGTCGGCGGTCGGGTCAGGCTCGCTGAGCCCGCTCACCCAGTCGACGTACTCCTCGTCGCGGGCCGGCACGGGTTCCTCCGTACGGTTCCGCCCTTTCGTCTCCCGCTGCTTCGACTCGCCCTTGTCCTGCTTGGCAGCGCTTTTGTCGGTCTCGACGGCGCCGGTCTGCGCGGGTTCGGTGTTGCCCCGGTTGCGCCGGAAAAGACCGCGACGGATTCGCCCGGTCGGCCGATCCGGTCCTTCGGCCTCTGCGTCGGGTCTGCCCTCGGCAGTGCTTCCCGGGCCGGGTTCGGCAGTGCTTCCCGGGCCGGGTTCGGCAGTGCTTTCCGGGGGGCCGGGTTCGGCCGGGGACGCGACACGATCCGTTGTCGCCTCGACGGGTGCATCTCCGGAGACCACCGGAACGGCGGAGATCCGCCCGGTCCGGACCGCCTCCGACCTGCCCGTGCCCGATCTGCCCGCCTTCGCTCCGTCCGTTCCCGAGCCGGCCTGCGCTGGCCGGCTCTGGTCCGGTTCCTCCGGGGTGCCGCCCGGGGGCGACCGGTCCGCACCGGTCCGCCCGACACTGTCCGAGCCGGGGCCGGAACCGCCGGTGCCGATGGTGCCGGGGCTGGAAGTAACGGCGTCGCCGTCCCCGCCCGGCCGCCGTGCGGCCTCGGTCGACGGCTCAGGACGGTCCGGCCGGGGGCGACTGGCCGGCGCGAAGGCGTCCCAGGCGTCGTCGGTGCGGGCGGACGTCGCCGGCTGCGGCGTGGACCATGGCGCCGGTGTGGTGGGCGGTGGCGCTGGCCGCATGGGCGGCGGCGCCGGTGGTGCGGGCGGTGTCTTCGTGGCCGGTGTCTTCGTGGCCGGTGTCTCGGGTGCTGCCGGCGCGGTCGCAGCTGATCGCGCCGGTGTTGTCGGCGCCGTGCTGGTCGGCCAGAAGTCCTCGGTACGCAGTCGACGGGCCCCTGGCCGGCCGGCCGGGAGCTCGGCGTCATCTCCCGTACCGGTGTTCGGCCCGCCGCTGGCCGCGCTGGTCGGTTCGTTGGCCTTCTCACTGGCCGGCTCGACCGGTTCGGAAGCTGGGCTGACCGGTTCGGGGGTTGGGCCGACCGGCGCGGTGGTGCGTCGATGACCGCGCTCGGGCGAGGTCGGGGGCGCGATCGGCGTCGGTGCACCGAACCGCTCGGTGAGCGTCGAGTTCTCGGTCGACGGGCGGGGTGCCGGAATGCCGGCGGTGATGTCGAATGGCCGGTTTTCCGAAGCAGGCGAATGCCCCCGGGACGGTTCCGGCACCCGGTCAGTCCGCCCGCCGGCGGCCGAGCCGGGCGTCCAGGCGGGGGCCGTCGTCCCGGTGACCGGCGCGGTACCGGTCTCGGTGGAGCCCGCCGGAGGTTCGCTGCTCGGCATCTCCAGCCGCCAGGTCCGCGCGGCCGGGATGCCACGGTCGGGCGAGGCCACCGTCGGGATGACCGCGGTCGGCGCGTCGTTGTCGGTCGGCCTCGTGCCACTTTCGGTGGGTTTCGTGTCCCCGCTGGTCGACCTCGTGTCGTGGTCGGCCGGCGTCGTGCCGGTGTCGTCGGCCCCCGCCGGGGCGGCCGTGGTCAGCGGCCAGCGGGCCCAGGTCGCCAGCGCCGAACCCAGTGCACCCGCGCCGACGGCGATCAGCGCTCCCCAGTACGGGGCTGCCTGGTAGGGGTCGGTCGAGTCGCCCCGGCCGGCGACGACGTACGCCATGGCGAGCGTCAACGGCCCCGCCACTCCGCAGCCGGCGACCACCGGCACCGGCACCGGCAGTTCGCGCCAGCGGGCCAGGGCACCGGTGACCGCGCCCGCGACCAGGGCCAGCGCCGGCATGGTGACGACGGCGAGCCGCTGACTGGCGCCGCTGCCCAGCCAGCTCGGGTCGACGCCGCCGAGCCGTACGGCGGGCAGTGGGTCGGTGGGGCCGAGCGAGGGGAGTACGGAGAGTATGGCGAGGAACCAGACCGCGCCGGTCACCGCAGCGAGGTTCCAGAGCACCGGACGCTGGCTGAGTGCGGCCAGGGCGGCGACGAATCCGACCCCGGCACCGAGCACGGCGGCCACGCCGGCCAGGGTCACCGGGTCGGCCGCGGCGACCTGGGCCGTCCGGGCGGGCTGCATGGCGAGCGGGGCGACCGCGAGCGCGCCGAGGGCCGCCAGCCCCGAGATGGCCGCCCGGCCGCCGAGCGCGGTGGGCAGGGTGTACCTGCGGGCGAGCCGGTCGGCCAGCAACGCGCCGGCCACGGTCGCGACCATGGCGAACCATCCGACCCAGACGAGCTGGGCGGGCCACTGGTTCGGGGCCGCGCCGAAGTCGCGGTCGAGGCGGACGAGGCCGAGCCCGTACGCGATCCCCAGCTGACCGGCGCCGCTGACGATCCCGACCACGAGTGCGGCGAGCAGCACTCTGCCCCAGGTCCGGTAGGCCATGCCGGGCACGTTACGCACCCCTACCCGTGCCCGCCACCCTGGGCCGGAGGTCGGGCGTAGCCGGCGTATCCGATCAACTACTGAGCGTCGGATCGGCGCTGTTGGTCAGCCCGCATGCCGCCGGTCAGTGCCAGGCCGGGGCCGGGCTGGGGCGGTCGAGCAGGAGTTCGTGCAGCTCCGCGCTGGCCCGTGCGACATCCTCGAAGTGCGCGTTGCGGCCAAGTGAACGGGGGCGGGGGATGTCGATGCCGAGCACCTTGCGGATCTGCCCGGGCCGTGGGCTGAGCACGACGACCCGGTCGGCGAGCAGCACCGCCTCGTCGATCGAGTGCGTCACGAAGAGAATCGTCGCCGAGTGTTCCATGTGGATGCGCTGAAGCTCGACCGACAACTCCTCCCGGGTCAGTGCGTCCAGCGCGGAGAACGGCTCGTCCATCAGCAGCACCTTCGGCTGCTGGATCAGGGCCCGGCACAGCGACACCCGCTGCTGCATGCCGCCGGACAGCTCGTGTGGAAGCCGCTTCTCGAACTCGCTGAGCCCGACCATCGACAGCAGGTCGCGGGCCCGTCCGCGGTGTGCGGCCCTGCTCCAGCCGAAGATCTCGGTGGGCAGCAGCACGTTGTCGAGCACCGACCGCCAGGGCAGCAGTGCCGGACGCTGGAAGACCATGGCGATATCCCGCCGCGGCCGGCTGACGACCTCGTCCGCCACCCGGATCTCGCCCGCGGTAACCGGCAGCAGGCCGGCCACCAGGCGCAGCAGGGTCGACTTGCCGCAGCCGGAGCGGCCCACCACGGCGAGGAACTCGCCCTCGGCGACGTCGAGGTCGATGCCCCGCAGCGCCTCAACGGAACCGGACCGACCACCGAAGGTCCGGGACACTCCGGAGAGTCGGATCATGGCTAGGCCACCCCATTCGGCAGGTAGACAGTGTCGACAGGCTATCCCGGACACCCTCCGGCGGCGAGACCCGTTCCCCGCCGCCGGAAGGTGCGTCGGTCGTTGACTCAGCTGGCCAGCCGCCACCGGCCGCCACGGGCCACCAGCAGGCTCAGCGCCTGGGGCATCAGCCCCGAGTGGTTTTCCGGCGTCATCCGGATCGGACCGGAGAGGCCGTCGGTCTCGGCGGTCTCCAGCAGGCTGCGGATCCGCGGGCGGTCCGGTTCCTCGCTGTCACCGCCGGCCCGAATCGCCGAGTCTACGAGCAGTTGCAGCGCGTCGGCGGCGAACGACGAGTATCCGTAGTATCCGCCGAACCGGGCGGTGTAGTCGCGGAACCACTGCTTGCTCGCCGCCTTGGCCGGGGTGGTCGCGATCACGTCGTCGATCACCATGGTCTGGGTGAAGACCAGGGTGATGTTCTCCGCCGCGCGGCCGCTGTTGCCGATGAAGAGGTCGCCGGCGGCCACCGCGTCGAAGAAGACGTGACCCTGGTAGCCCTCGGCGCGGAGGCTCGCGATCGCCAGGTTGGCCTGGTCGGCGGGGGTCCACACCACGATCGCCTCGGGTTCTTCCGCCACCAGCGCGCCGACCGCCTGGCTGACGTCGGTGTCGGTGACCTTTACCTGCCGCTCCAGCAGAATCGGGATGTCGTTCGCGTCCTCCTCGACGCCGACGAGTTCGTTCTTCAGCGTCGTCGCGCCCTCCGCGCCGTACTTGTCGGCGGTGCGCAGCAGTGCCACCGTTCCGATCCGGCGGGCACGGAGTTCGGCGGCGATGGCGGCGACGTTGTCGCGGGCGTTCGGGCCGAGCTTGAACATGTATTCGCGGTCCGGTCCGGCGGTCACGTCACTGGCCGGCGCGAGCGCGATCGTCGGAACCTGCTTGGTTTTGACAGACTTCGCGGCACCGATGGCGCAGTCGTTGCAGCTGCCCATGATGATGCCGCTGATCGACGGATCGGCGGTGAAATCGCTGATGTTGGCTGCCGAGACGCTCGCGTCGAACTTGTTGTCCTTGACTTCCAGGCGGACCCGGCGGCCGCCCAGCGCGCCGGACTCGTTCAACTGCTCGACCTTGAGTTCCAGGGCCCGCTGGTAGGCCTTACCCACCTGCGGGGCTGCGCCGGACAGCTCCAGGTCGGCACCGATGACGATCTCTCCGGACTCCTTCGCCGGCGCGCCGAACTGGCAGCCGGTCAATGAAGTTGCCAGGATGGCCGACGCGAGCAACGCGGGTATCGCGGAGCGGATGGGCCTCAACTCAGTCCTCCAGGTATCCGGCGCGGGCGGGGGGCTTGCCCGGCCGCCGATCTAGTCGTCCACAATGGATGGGCAACAACATCTGCCGTACGGTTCACGCGAAGCCTTCAAACCCGCAAAACCTTGCCAATGCCGGCCGCCTGGGTCAAGCGCTGGACACCCGGCCGGTTTCGGGATGACGGGTCTCACATAGTGATAAGAGGGGGTACGGGTGCGGGATAACTTTCCAGATACAAGCGACCACTCTAGTGATATATGTGCTGATCAGAGACTTGGCGCCTCATCGATCTCTCGGCTTCGAGGGTAGTCGACGTCCCATGATGGACCTTTGCTGCCCTCCCGTCGCTTCCCAAAGCGGCCTTCTTCTGATGAAATCGCGGCCGTGCCGCGTGCGGCTCGATCCGCTGCAGCAGGCATCGGTCGACGGGTCACGTATTGAAACGACGGAGGCGATGTCGTGAGCACCGGACCTACGACCCTGCCCGCAAAAGGTATGCGGGGGGGGCGCTGCACCACGCCGCTGGCTACCCCGGCTACGGGACACCCGGATCCGGTCGAAGCTCGCGCTGCTGCTCGTCGTGCCTGTCGTCGCGGTTCTCGCGCTGGCCACGATCCGGCTGGTCGACATCGGACGGGGCGCCTACGACGCCGGTGTGCTCCGGTCGCTGACCGAACTCTCCAGCGACATCTCGGCGCTCACCCAGGACGTGCACAAGGAGCGGATCGCCGGCGCGCGGCTGCGTGCCAAGTCGCCGGAGACGACGACCGAGACGTTCGACGCGTACGTGCAGCGCACCGATGCCCGGATCGCCGCGTACAACGACCGGCGGGCACAGCTCAGTGACATCCCCGACTCGGTGGAGACCCGGCTGCGGGTCATCGACGATCGACTGGCCACGCTCAACGGCACCCGGCAGGAGGTGCTGGAACGCCCGCAGATGGCGCCCGGCGAGGTCACCCTCCGGTATGAGGTGATCATCGGCGACCTCGTGGCGTACGGCGAGAACCTCGGTGAGATCTCCGG
This sequence comes from Plantactinospora sp. B6F1, assembly GCF_040120695.1. Lineage (NCBI taxonomy): Bacteria > Bacillati > Actinomycetota > Actinomycetes > Micromonosporales > Micromonosporaceae > Plantactinospora > Plantactinospora sp. B6F1. Next base: position 71,060 of record NZ_JBEEAC010000010.1, read on the forward strand.
TGAGAGCGCGGTCGGTGACAGCCTGCGTACCCTCGCCTCGCTCGCCCGGGCCAAGGAGGCGGTGGCCAAGGAGGAGGCGGTGGTCTACACCGCCCTGGCCAGCGGCAACGGGGTGCTGGACCAGGAGCAGTTCGCCGCCTACATCGCCACCCAGACCAGCAGGCAGGAGGCACTGCTCGCCTTCTTCGCCTCCGCGGACACCCGGCAGGCGGCGGTGCTCAACGGTGCCGTCACCGGTGACGCGGTGATCCTCGCGGACAAGGTGGGGCGGGACCTGAACCGGTCCGTCGGGCAGAAGGCGTCGATCAGCGCGAGCGAGGCGGCGATCACGGTCGGCTCGATCAACGACCTGATGCGCTGGGCGGAGACCCTTCTCGAGTCCGACCTGCTCGACCAGGCCGAGGCGGCTCGGGCCGACGTCGTCCAACAGGCGATCATCGAGTCGGTGATCGTGCTGATCACGCTGATCATCGCGCTCGCCCTCGCCGTGGTACTGGCCCGGTCCCTCAACCAGTCGCTGCGCCGGCTCCGTGAGGGCGCGCTCTCGGTGGCCAACCACGACCTGCCGGAGGCGGTCCGCCGGCTGCGGGACGTCGGCACCATCGGTGACGGTGGCGTCGAGGAGATCGTCCGACAGGTCCGGGACCCGATCCGACTCAACCACAAGGACGAGGTGGGCCAGGTCGCGCTCGCCTTCAACGTCGTCCACAAGGAAGCGGTCCGGATCGCGGCCGAGCAGGCCGCCCTGCGGACCAGCGTCTCGGCGATGTTCCTCAGCCTGGCCCGCCGAAGCCAGACCCTGGTGGACCGGATGATCGGTGAACTCGACGCGATCGAGCGCGGCGAGGAGGACCCGAAGCGGCTGGCCCAGCTCTTCGAGCTCGACCACCTGGCCACCCGAATGCGCCGCAACGACGAGAACCTGCTCGTGCTGGCCGGCGCAGACTCGACGGCACCCCGCCGCGACGACGCGCTGCTGATCGACGCGCTGCGGGCCGCGCAGTCCGAGGTGGAGCTCTACAACCGGATCGAGTTCGGCACCGTCGACCCGGACATCTCGGTCGCCGCGCACGCGGTCAACGACGTGGTCCGGCTGGTCGCCGAGCTGCTCGACAACGCGACCCGCTTCTCGCCGCCGCACACCACGGTGGTCGCCGACGCGCGCCGGATCCGCGACTACGTGCTGATCCAGGTGGAGGACCGGGGACTCGGCCTCAGCGAGGAGCAGATGGACGCCCTGAACCGCCGGCTGGCCGAGCCGCCGGCGGTCGACGTGGCGGCCTTCCGGCTGATGGGTCTCGCGGTGGTCGGTCGGCTGGCGCACCGGCACGAGATCCGGGTCGACCTGCGCCGCAACGTCGAGGGCGGTACGGTCGCCCAGGTCACCCTGCCGGCCAGCACGGTGGTACTGCCGAACCCGCGTGGCCGCGACCAGGTCCTCGGCCGGCAGCGGCAGCCGCTCGCGGTCGAGCAGGCACCGGCCGCGAGCCGGCAGTCGACCGGTGCCGCCTGGCAGGAGACCCTCTCTCCGGTCGGCGCGTCGCGTGCCGGCGGCAGCCTGACCGAACAGTGGCGCAGCGCGGCGGGCAACCAGCAGTGGCAGACCGCGGGTGACCAGACCGGTGCGATGCCGGCCGGCACCGGAGCACCGGTCAACAGCCATCTGACGGCGAGCCAGCTGCCGGCCGCGCCCACCCCGGCGTACCAGCAGGGCATGACGCCGACGTACCAGAATCCGGCGTCCACGGCCCCGCCGGCCCACACGGGCCTGGCCGGTTCGACCGGGGTCAGCTCGCCGACCGTGCAGTACCCGACGGTCGCGTCGTCGCTGCCGCAGCGCGGCGCCGCCGGCGCCGGCGCGGCACCGACGCACGCCATGACGCCGGCGGCGGCACCCTCCGGCCTGCCTTCCGGTCCGGTCGCGGGCACCCCGGTCAGCGCCGCATCCGCGGTCGCGCCCCGGGTGGAGGACACCGGCGAAGCACCGATCTTCCGCGAGATGGAGGCGGTCTGGTTCCGTTCGCACGGGTCGGACTCGACCGCGATCTTCACCGTGCCGCCGGACGGCTACCAGTCGCCGCCGGCACCGAGCGGGGCGACCCCCGGTCGGGCCCCGCTGACCGCCCGCACTCCGGGCCGTTCCGCACCGCCGCCGGCCCCCTACGCGCCGCCGGCGCCGCCACCTGCCGCCGCGCCGCCACCGCCGGCCCCCGCGCCGGCCGCCCCGCCGGCGCCGGCCGCGCCGAACGGGAACGGGGGAGCCTGGCGGACGGCGGCCGACGAGGGTTGGGCCCGGGCCAGCCGGGCGGCGGAGCCAGCCAACGCCGGTACGACCCGGTCCGGCCTGCCCAAGCGGGTGCCCCAGGCGCAGCTGGTGCCCGGTGGCGTCGAGCCCAAGAGTGCGCGTGAGCGGACCAGGCGTACCCCGGACGAGGTACGTGGTCTGTTGTCGGCCTACCACCGTGGCGTACAGCGCGGCCGGACGGCCGGTTCCGAGCAGAACGGCATGATCCCAACCAAGGAGACCAGCGGATGAACAGGCCAGCAGCGATACAGGACATGGGTTGGCTGCTCAGCAATTTCGCCGACAGTGTCGCCGGCATCGCACACGTCGTCGCGGTCTCGGCGGACGGACTGCTCCTCGCCTCCTCCCGGGACCTGCCGGCGGACCGGGCCGACCAGCTCGCGGCGATCACCTCCGGCGTGGTCAGCCTGACCGACGGCGCCTCCCGGATGTTCAGCGCCGGTGGGGTGCTGCAAACCGTGATCGAGATGGACAGCGGGTACCTCTTCCTGATGTCCATCAGCGACGGCTCCTCGATGGCCGTGCTGGCGGCCCGGAGCTGTGACGTGGGCCAGGTCGGCTACGAGATGGCACTGCTGGTGGAACGGGTCGGCGCCGCGCTGGTGCCATTGCCGCGCGAGGCTGTCTCCCGTCCCTAGCCGGGGAGATCAAGGATGGCAACGGTGCAACCGCGACTCGACGCTGAGGAGGTGACCACGGTATGGAGGGACGACGCGACGACCCGCGTGGCGCGCTCGTCCGACCGTACGCGGTCACCCGCGGCCGTACCGAACCTCGCCAGGACATCGCGCTGGAGGCGGTGCTCGTGGCGAGTCCGGCGGCGGTCGTGGAGTCCCGGTTCGCCGGCCATGACAAGCACCGCATCGCCACGATCTGCGAAGGCCGGGCGCAGTCACTGGCGGAGATCGCCGCGTACACCCGGCTGCCGCTGGGTGTCGCCCGGGTGCTGGTCGCCGACATGGTGGCGGACAGCCTGCTGACGCTGCACAATGCCGCTCCACCGGAGGCGTACGAGGAGCGGATGGAACTGCTTGAGAGGGTGCTAAGTGGACTTCGCAGGCTATGACCCGGCCGGGCCGCGTCGCGGCGGCGGTGGTGGTGGCGGTGGTGGCGGTATCACCTCCGCGAAGATCGTTATTGCCGGCGGGTTCGGCGTCGGCAAGACGACGCTCGTGGGCGCGGTCTCCGAGATCACCCCGCTGACCACCGAGGCGGTGATGACCGCGGCCGGTGTCGGCATCGACGATCCGTCGAAGGTGCCGGGCAAGGAGACCACCACGGTCGCCATGGACTTCGGCCGGATCACGATGGCCCAGGACCTGATCCTCTACCTGTTCGGCACGCCCGGACAGACGCGGTTCTGGTTCATGTGGGACGAGATCATCCGCGGTGCGGTCGGCGCGGCGGTGCTGGTCGACACCCGGCGGATCGCCGACGCCTTCGCACCACTGGACTACTTCGAGAACCGGCACCTGCCGTACGTCGTGGCGTTGAACCGCTTCGACGGCGCGCCGCAGTACGAGCCGGAGGAGGTACGCGAGGCGCTCGCGATCGCCCCGCACGTGCCGCTGGTGATGTGCGACGCCCGACACCGCGAGTCGGTCAAGCATGTGCTGGTGAACGTGGTACAGCACGCGATGGAGACGTTGCGCGCGGAGCACGGTCGGGGGCGGCCCACTCCGGTCGGCTGACTCTCGCGGTTGGGCAGGATTGCCGGGCCGGGGAGGCTCCGCGCTTCGATCCTGCACAACGAGGGGGACGGACATGCCGCAGCACAGTGGCCCCGATGGCGGCTGCGTGGTCGTCATCGGGGGTACCTCCGGCCTCGGCCGGGACCTGGCCGAGCACTACGCGAAGCGGGGGCTCGAGGTCGTCGTGACCGGGCGGGACCCGGCCCGGACCGATCGGGTCGCCGCCGAGATCGGCGGCCGGACGACGGGTGTCGCCGTCGACCTCACCGAGCCCGGGTCGGTCGCCGCCGCGCTCGCCGGGATCGGCGAGGTCAGGCACCTTGTCCTCGCCGCGTTCGTCCGCGACGTCAACAAGGTCTCCGACTACCAGATCGACCGCGCGGTCAGCCTGGTCACGGTCAAGCTGGTCGGCTACACCGAGGTGGCGCACACCCTCCGGAACAGGCTCTCGCCGAAGGCTTCCGTGCTGCTCTTCGGCGGCGGTTCCAAGGACCGGCCGTTTCCCGGTTCGGCGACGGTCTCCACGGTGAACGCCGGAGTGGTGGGCCTGGTGAACGTGCTCGCCGCCGAGCTGCGGCCGGTCCGGGTCAACGCCCTGCACCCGGGGATCGTCGCCGACAGCCCGTTCTGGGCCGGGCAGCCGGCCGAGGTGCACGCGACCTACACGGCGCGCACCCTGACGGGCCGGCTCACCACGATGGCGGACGTCACCGACGCCGCCGTCTTCCTGCTGGAGAACCCGGCCGTCAACGCGGTCAACCTCGACCTCAACGGCGGTGCCGGACTGGCCTAACCCTGCGCATGGCGGTGCGGAGCGGGGGTGGCTCAGCCGGAGATCTTCCTGGCCCACGGCACCGCGAGTCGTTCCGCCCCGACCACGGCGTAGAAGAGGCCGATGCCGAGCACCCCGGTCAGGGCGATCGCGGCGAACGCCAGCGGGGTGTCGAACGACTGCTGGGTGCTGTAGATGACCGCTCCCAGACCCTCGTTAAGGGTCTGCAACTCGGCCACCACGGCGCCGATCAGCGAGAGTGTGATGCCGAGCTTCAGCCCCACGAAGACCTGGGGCAGCGCCCACGGCAGCCGTACCTTGAGATAGATCTTCAGCCGGGAGGCGTCCAGCGACCGGGCCAGTTCGTAGAGGTCGGCCGGGGTCGAGGTCAGGCCCGCCATGGTGGCCACCATGATCGGGAAGAAGGCGATCAGGACGACCAGGGTGACCTTGGCCCGCGAGTCGTACCCGATCCAGAGGATCAACAGCGGTACGAGGGAGACCTTCGGCACCGCGTTGAAGGCGACGATCATCGGCAGGGTGGCCTGCTCGATCAGGCGTGAGCCGGTCAGCAGCAACGCCGCGACCACCCCGCCGGCCGCCGCGATGCCGAAGCCGGCGAGCGTCCCCCAGAGCGTCGCCCAGGCCGCCTCGAACAGGTAGGCGGGCTCCCGGTCGAAGGCGTCGACGACCTCCGGCGGGGACGGCAGGAAGAGGGTCTCGACGTCGAAGACGATGGTCACCAGCCACCAGAGCCCGATCGCGACGACGGTGCCGGCGATCGGCAGCACGATCCGGGTGCCGGGGGACAGGTCGCGGCTAACGGTCATCTGATCCGCCCGGAGGGGGTGTCGTGCGATCCACCCGGAGGGGTCCAGACGCGCAACGTGTGCTCTCCTCTGCGTCGCGAAAGGGGACGGCGAGTGGCTGCCCACTCGCCGTCCCAGAGGTGTCACGCCGGCCGGTCAGGACCCGGGCGCGATGGAGAAGTCGATGACCTTCTCCGGGGTGAGACCGCTCGGGATGAGTTCAGCGCCCTGGAGGACGGCGATGGCCCGGGCGGCACGCTGCTCGTCGAGCGCGCCGATGGCGTTGCCCGGGGCCGAGGTGACGTACGGCGTCATGAGCTTGATCTCCGCCGCCGCACCCTGTTCCTGCACGTTCGGGTTGTTGGCTTTCATGATCTTCGCGGCCTCGTCGGGATTTTCCACCGTGTACCTGAGGCCCTTCAGGGCCGCGTCCCGGAACCGCTTGACGACGTCCGGGTTCGCCTGCGCGTACGTGGCGGTGGTGGTGAGACCGGTGCCGAGCAGGTCACCGAGGTAGTCGGCGACCGGCAGGACCGTCATCTGCTGTTTGGTCACCGTCTCCACGGTGTTCCGGGTGATGACGAAGGTGCTGAGTACGTCGACCTTCTTGCCCACCAGCAGGCTCACCAGGGTCTGCGGGGTCGCCTCGACGAACTGGAGCTTGCTCGCGTCGAAGCCGGCGAGCCTGCCGTACGCCGGGAGCAGACTCCGGGTGATCGAGCCCTGGGCCACCCCGACCCGCTTGCCCTCGAGGTCCTTCGGCTTCGTCACGCCGGAACCGGGCGGGGCGAAGATCGCGACCAGGGTGCTCTGGTGCACCGCGGCGATCACCCGCAGGTCGGTGATCTGGCCCTTTCCGGTCTGAATCATCAACTGCGTGACGTCGCTGTAGGTGAACTGCGCCTTGCCGGAGAGCAGGCCCTGGTTGTTGGTGGCCGGGGCGCCCTTCTGGATGGTGACGTCGATCCCGGCCTCCTCGAAGAAGCCCTTGTCCTTCGCCACCCAGGCGAACGCGTCGTGTCCGCCGGTGCCGAATCCGGTGAGGTAGGTCACCCGGTCCGGGGTCTTGCCGCCGGTGTCGTTTCCGCCGGCGCCATCCGAGTCCGAACCCGAACAGCCGGCGGTGACCAGCAGGCCCGTTGCCAGTGCCACGGCGGCCAGCACGCGTATGCGCCTCGTCATTCCTACCCGTCCTTGAGAGGAGATTTCATTGAGGATGTGAATGGGCTGTCAGGTGCGCTATCGGCCGCGTCCCGATGGCTCCGCGGGCGGGCGGCACAATCGGCGGCCTTTGACGGCCTTCGACGGCCGGATCCGCCATGACCGTAATGCCTCGCTCGGTGTCTCGGGCAGTCCTCCTGACGCGCGTGCGAGCAGGTGCGACGCGACCTGAAATGGGTTCGACCAGGGTGACGAGGCGGCCCACCAGTCCCCTGTGCGCAGTCCCGGAGGAGAGTTCCTACGGCTCTCGGGACGTTGCGGCCTTACATTGCCAACCGCCTGTCGGGCAGTCAAGGGATCAAACCGAGCCGATACCCAAGCGTGAGGCGGCGGTCCTCCGGTCTGACCGAAGAGGATTCCGGCCGGATCGAGAAGGATTCCGGCCGGGTCGAAGAAGATTCAGGTCGGGTTGAAGAAGATCAGGTCGGGTTGAAGAAGATCAGGTCGGAAAAGGCCAGATCAGAAAAGCTCGGGCCGAGGAGCGGTCAGTCGACCGGCAGCCGGTAACCGCGTTTGACCACGGTCTGCACCACGCCCGGGGTACGTAATCCGGCTCGCAACCGGGCCACCGCCATTTCGACGGCGTGCTCGTCGGCGCCCCTCGGCAGGGTACGCAGCAGGGCGGCCCGGGACATCACCCGGCCGGGCGTACCGGCCAGGGCGCGGAGCACCGCCATCGGGGCGGGGGCCAGCGGTCGCAGCTCACCGTCCAGGATGGCCGCGTGCCCGCGCAGGGTCAGCAGGTGCCCGGCGACCTTGACGCTGACCGCCCGTTGCGGCAGCTCGTCCACGATGATCCGGACCAGGGCGCCGAGCCGGGCCCGACCCGGCGACACCACCGGCACGCCGTGCCGGCGCAGCGGGGCGGCGGTGACCGGCCCGACGCAGGCGGCCAGGACGTCGGAGCGCATCGCGTCCAGCACCGCCTCGGTGTTGGGGCCGGCGGCCCGCAGCAGCGCGCCGACCGCGGGTGCGGAGGTGAAGGTGACCGCGTCCACCAGCCGGCCGGCGATCAGGTCGACCAGCCGGTGCAGCGGGGCCGGGTCGGTCGGCGCCGCCCAGCGATAGACCGGCACCTCGAGTACGCTCGCGCCGGCCGCCTCCAGCGCGGCCGTGCACTCCGGCTGCCGCTCGCCGTGCAACTGCATCGCGATCAACTGGCCGCGTACGCCGCGCTGCCGAAGGTGTTCGATCACCTCGTCACAGCTCTCCGAGGCGGGGGACCACTCGTCGCGCAGACCGGCGGCCCGGATCGCGCCCCGGGCCTTCGGCCCCCGGCTGACGATGTAGGCCCGGGAGAGCACCGCGCGCAGCGGCTCGGCCAGCCCCCAGCCCTCGGCCGCCTCCAGCCAGCCGCGCATCCCGATCCCGGTGTTCGCCATCAGGACGTCGGGCGGGTTGTCCAGGCAGGCCCGGGTCGCCGCGCGCAGCTCGGTGTCGTCGGCGAGTGGCACGATCCGCAGGGCCGGGGCGAGCACCACCCGGGCGCCGCGCCGTTCCAGCAGCGCGGTCAGTTCGTCGCGCCGCCGGTCGGCGGTGACCCCGACCGTGAAGCCGGAGAGTTCGCCGGACATCAGGTGTCCCCGGGCGGCCGGGCCGCCACCTCGACCAGCCCGTCACGGCACCGCACCCGGTAGGTCGGCACCGCCACCCCGGGCAGGTCCAGGCAGTCGCCGGTACGCAGGTCGTACACCTGTTTGTGCAGCGGGGAGGCGACGGTCGGGATCTCGCCGCGGCTGCCGACGATGCCCCGGGCCATCACGTGCGCGCCGGCCACCGGGTCCCGCTGGCCGATCGCGTAGACCCGGCCGTCGTGGGTGCGGAAGACCGCCACCTGCTCGCCGCCGACCAGCGCGGCCACCCCGCGCTCCGGCTCCAGCCGGCGGTACGGGCAGACGACCGTCCAGCGCACCGCCTGGCCGCCCGTACCGGCGACCTCGGTCAACTCGTCGTCGACCGGCGGGCCGTCGCCGATCGTGGTGTGCGAAGTCGTGGTGTGCGAGGTCGTGGTGTGCGAGGTCGTGGTGTGCGTGGTGTGCGAAGTCAACTCGGTACCCCCACGGTCGTCGGCAGGCCGAGCGCCACCGGTCGACGCTCCCCCAGGGCCGGGACGGGCTGTCCCCGTTCCACCTCGAACGTGATCGACGGGTCCGGTACGTCGGGCGCGTTGACGAAGGAGGCGAACCGGCGCAGCCGGTCCGGGTCCGCCAGCGTGTCCCGCCACTCGTCGGAGTACGACCCGACGTGCCGGGCCAGCGCGGCGTCGAGTTCGGCGCAGAGCCCGAGCGAGTCGTCGACGATGACCGCTCGCAGGTGTTCCAGGCCGCCCTCCAGCGCCTCGATCCAGGCGGCCGTCCGCTGTAACCGGTCGGCGGTGCGGATGTAGAACATCAGGAACCGGTCGACGTACCGGACCAGTTCCTCGGTCGACAGGTCCTGGCCGAAGAGTTCGGCGTGCCGGGGCCGGAAGCCGCCGTTGCCGCCGAGGTAGAGGTTCCAGCCGCCCTCGGTGGCGATGATCCCGAAGTCCTTGCTCCGGGCCTCGGCGCACTCCCGGGCGCAGCCGGAGACCGCTGACTTGATCTTGTGCGGTGCGCGGAGTCCCCGGTAGCGCAGCTCCAGGGCGATCGCCAGCCCGACCGAGTCCTGCACCCCGTACCGGCACCAGGTCGAGCCGACGCAGGACTTGACGGTCCGCAGCGCCTTGCCGTAGGCGTGCCCGGACTCGAAACCGGCGTCGACCAGCCGGCGCCAGATCTGCGGCAACTGTTCGACCCGGGCGCCGAAGAGGTCGATCCGCTGCCCGCCGGTGATCTTCGTGTAGAGCTGGAAGTCCCGGGCGACCTCGCCGATCACGATCAGCTTCTCCGGGGTGATCTCGCCGCCCGGGATCCTCGGCACCACCGAGTAGGTCCCGTCCCGTTGGATGTTGGCCAGGAAGTGGTCGTTGGTGTCCTGCAGCGACGCCTGCTCGCCGTCGAGCACGTAGCCGTTCCCGAGCGAGGCGAGGATCGAGGCGACCGCCGGTTTGCAGATGTCGCAGCCCCGGCCCCGGCCGTGCTCGGCGACCAGCCGGGAGAAGGTGCGGATCCCGCGTACCCGGATGATCTCGAAGAGCTCCTGCCGGCTCTGCGCGAAGTGCTCGCAGAGCGCCCGGCTGAGGGTCACCCCAGAGACCGCCAGCAACTGCTTGAGCATCGGTACGCAGGAGCCGCAGCTCGTTCCGGCCCGGGTGCACGCCTTCAGCCCCGGTACGTCCGTGCAGCCCTCGGCGATGGCGTCGACGAGCTGGTCCTTGGTCACCCCGTTGCAGGAGCAGACCTGGGCCGAGCCGGGCAGCGCGGCGATCCCGGCACCGGTCCCGCCGCCGTCGCCGGCCGGGGCGAGCAGGGCCAGCGGCGGGCCGGGCAGCGCGCCGCCCACGCTGGCCCGCAACGCCGGGTACGCCGACACGTCACCGACCAGCACCCCGCCGAGCAGGGTCTTCGCGTCGTCGGAGAGGACCAGCCTGGCGTAGACCCGGGTGGCCGGGTCGGTGAAGGTCACGTCGAGGCAGCCCGGGGTCCGGCCGTGCGCGTCGCCGAACGAGGCGACGTCCACCCCGAGCAGCTTCAGCTTGGTGGAGAGATCGGCGCCGGGAAAGGTCGCCGTGCCACCGACCAGCCGGTCGGCCACCACCTCCGCCATCGCGTAGCCCGGGGCGACCAGGCCGTAGCAGGTGCCGTCGACGGCGGCGCACTCACCGATCGCCCAGATCCGCTCGTCGACGCTTCGGCAGCTCTGGTCGACCCGGATCCCGCCCCGTTCGCCCAGCGGCAGACCGGCGTCCCTGGCCAACTCGTCCCGGGGCCGGATGCCGGCGGCCACCACCACCAGGTCGGTGGGGAGCCAGCTGCCGTCCGAGAGGGTCAGCCCGGCCAACTCGCCGTCCGGGCGGGACCGGATCGCGGTGGTGGCCACCCCGAGCCGGGGCACCACGCCCAACTCCTCGACGTAGCGGCGCAGCATCGCGCCGCCGGCCTCGTCGACCTGCACCGGCATCAGCCGGGGGGCGAACTCGACCACCGAGGTGGACAGGCCGAGCAGCCGCAGCGCGTTCGCCGCCTCCAGGCCGAGCAGCCCACCCCCGATCACCGCGCCGGTGCGCCGGCCCTTGGCGAAGTCGCGGATCGCGGTCAGGTCGTCCAGGGTGCGGTAGACGAAGACCCCGGGCCGCAGCGACGGCGTCGGCCCGGGCGCGTCCGGACCCCTCGCCACGTAGGCGCCGTCGATCGGCGGCACGAACGGGTACGACCCGGTCGCCAGCACCAGCGCGTCGTACCGGTACTCCCCGCCACCGGTGACCACCCGCCGCCCGGCCCGGTCGAGTTCCACCACCGGCTCACCCAGCCGCAGGTCCACCCCGTCGTCGGGACGGTGCAGGCTCAGCTCGTCGGCGTCCACCCCGTCGAAGAACGCCGAGAGCCGCACCCGGTCGTACGCCGGCCGCCCCTCCTCGGCCAGCACCGTGACCTGCCAGCGGCCCTCGGTGTCCCGGGAGCGCAGCGCCTCGACGAAGCGCTGCCCCACCATGCCGTTGCCGACCACCACAAGTCGCTCACCTTGTGCTCTCATGACGGCACTCCGCTTCGCTCCGTGCCGTCATGAGGCACGCCCGCCCTGAGCTGGCCGATTCGCTCACTTCGTTCGCTCATGCTGCTGTCGCCTCCGCTTCCACCGGGTCGGGAGTGTCGATCGAGGAGAGCCAGCCGAGGATCCCCTCGACGGCGTCCCGGCAACCGCCGCAGCCGGTGGTGGCCCGGGTCGCTGCGACGACGTCGTCCAGGGACCGCGCCCCGGCCCGCCAGCAGCGCACCAGCGCACCCTTGCGCACGGTGTTGCACTGGCAGACCGTGGCCGCGTCCGGCATCAGCGCCGGTGACTCGACCAGCGCCGGACTCGCGGTGTCCCGGCTGCGGCCGAGCAGCAGGGTGCGGCGGTCGACCGGCACCGGCGTACCCCGGTCGAAGAGCTGGATCACCGTGCCGACCGCCGGGTTGTCGCCGAGCATGATCGCCCCGGTGAGCCGTTCGCCGACGATCCGCAGCCGGGCGTAGGTGCCGCGGACCGGGTCGGAGAAGCTGAGTTCCTCGACGTCCGGAGCCGGGCCGGCGGCCGCGTCCCCCATCGCGGCCAGGTCGATGCCGGCGGCCTTGAGCCGGGTGACCGGTGGCTGCGGTCGGTAGCGCGCGCCGGGATCGTGCCCGGCCAGCACCTGGGCCAGCACCCGGGCCTGCTCCCAGGCCGGGGCGACCAGGCCGGTGACCACGCCCGCGTGCTGCGCGCAGTCGCCGATCGCCGAGATGTGCGGGTCGCTGGTGCGCAGCCGGTCGTCGACCACCACGCCCCGGTCCACGGTGAGCCCGGCGGCGCGGGCCAGTGTCACGTCGGGGCGTACCCCGCAGGAGAGCACCAGCAGGTCGGCGTCGAGTACCCGTCCGTCGGAGAGGGTCAGGGCGAGGCCGTCCGACCGGGCGTGCACGGCGCTGGCCGCCACGTCCAGGTGGGTGCTGACACCGAGCCCGGTCAGGGTACGGGCCAGCACCGCGCCGGCCGCCGGATCGAGCTGCCGCTCCATCAGGTGCCCGACCGGGTGCACCACGTGCACGTCGAGCCCTCGGGCGGCCAGCCCCCGGGCCGCCTCCAGCCCCAGCAGCCCACCGCCGAGCACCAGGGCGCGGCGGGCTCCGGCCGCGGCGGCCAGGATGCGCCGGCAGTCGTCCAGGGTGCGGAACACGGCGACCCGGTCGGGCAGCGCCGCCCGGTCCAGCCCGGCCAGCGGCGGGACCAGGGCCCGCCCGCCGGTGGCGAGCACCAGGTGGTCGTACCCGATCAGGTCGCCCTGGCCGGTGGTCACCGTCCGAGCCGCCGGGTCGACAGCGGTGACCTCGACCCCGGGCCGTACGTCGATGCCGTGCCCGGCCGCCTCGGCCAGCCGCACCCCGGACTCGTCCACCTTGCCGGCGAGCAGGCTCGACAACATGATCCGGTTGTACGCCCGGTGCAACTCGGCGCCGAGTACCGTGATCTTCGCGTCGCCGCGCCGGGCGGCCAACTCGGCGGCCAGCCGGGCGCCGGCCATGCCGTACCCGACGATCACGAACCGGTTCCGTGGCCCGTGCGCTTCCACTGCGGTCATGGGGCTGTCACCTCGGTGTTCGCTGACTGGACCCGCTCCACCCGGACCGCGCAGACCTTGAACTCGGGCATCCCGGAGACCGGATCGAGGGCGTCGTTGGTCACCGAGTTGACCCGGGCCGCGCCGGCCCAGTGGAACGGTGCGAAGACGGTGTCCGGTCGGATGGTCGGGGTCAGCCGGGCCGGCGCCCGCATCTCGCCCCGGCGACTGATCACCCGTACCTCGTCGCCGTCGTCCACCCCGAGCCGGGCGGCCAGGTCGGGATGCAGCTCCACGAAGGCGTCCGGGGCGACCCGGCGCAGCGCCTCGACCCGCCGGGTCTGCGCACCGGACTGGTACTGCGTCAGCACCCGTCCGGTGGTGAGGTAGACCGGATAGTCCGGGCAGACCTCCTCGGCGACCGGCCGGTGTTCCACCGGCAGGAACCGGGCCCGCCCGTCCGGGGTCGGGAACCGGTCGGTGAACAGCCGTGGTGTCCCCGGCCCGTCCTGCGCGGGACAGGGCCAGAAGACGCCGTCCTCGGCGTCGATCCGCGCCCAGGTGATCCCGGCGTAGTCGGCGGCACCGCCGGCCGAGGCGCGACGCAGCTCCGCGAAGACCTGTTCGGGTGTGGTCGGGAAGCGGGAGCGTTCCGACCCGGCCGCCCCGTCGACGTGGTCCAGCCGGTCGGCGAGGTCGGCCAGCAGGGCCAGGTCGGTGCGTACGCCCGGCGGTGGCGGCCGGAGCGCGCGGCGGCGCAGCACCCGGCCCTCCAGGTTGGTCATCGTGCCGTCCTCCTCGGCCCACTGCGCGGTCGGCAGCACCACGTCGGCGATCTCGGCCGTCTCGGACAGGACGAAGTCGGCCACCACCAGCAGGTCGAGGTCGCGCAGCCGGCGGGTGACCCGGGCCGCCCGGGGTGCCGAGACGACCGGGTTGGAGCCGAACACCAGCAGCCCCCTCGGGCCGCCGTCGGTGCCGAGCGAGTCGAGCAGCTCGTACGCCGACACACCCGGCCCGGGTAGCAGGTCGGGGTGCACCCCCCAGACACCGGCGACGTGTGCCCGGGCGGCCGGGTCGTCGATGCGGCGGTAGCCGGGCAGCTGGTCGGCCTTCTGCCCGTGTTCGCGGCCGCCCTGGCCGTTGCCCTGCCCGGTGAGGCAGCCGTACCCGGAGCCGGGCCGGCCGGGCAGGCCGAGCGCGAGGGCCAGGTTGACGAAGGCGGTCACCGTGTCCACGCCCTTGGCGTGCTGTTCGGCGCCGCGCGCGGTGAGGATGATCGCCCGGTCGGCGGTGCCGAGCGTCCGGGCCGCGGCCTCCAGGTCGGCGACCGGCACCCCGGAGAGCCGCTCGGCCCGGGCCGGCCAGTACCCGGCGGCCACCCGGCGCACCCGGTCGAACCCGGTGGTCCGGTCGGCCACGTAGTCCTTGTCGACCAGCCCTTCGGCCAGGGCGATGTGCAGCAACGCGTTCGCCACCGCGAGGTCGGTGCCGGGGGTCGGTTGCAGGTGCAGGGTGGCCTGCCGGGCGGTCGCGGTGGCCCGGGGGTCGACCACGATCAGGGTGCCGCCGCGCTGGCGCTGCTCGACCAGGTACCGGACCAGCGGCGGCATCGTCTCGGCGACGTTCGCGCCGACCAGCAGCAGGGTGTCGGCGGTACCGAGGTCGGCCAGCGGGAACGGCAGTCCCCGGTCGATGCCGAAGGCCCGCGTCCCGGCGGCGGCGGCCGAGGACATGCAGAACCGGCCGTTGTAGTCGATGTTCCGGGTGCCGAGCGCGACCCGGGCGAACTTGCCGAGGGCGTACGCCTTCTCGTTGGTCAGTCCACCGCCGCCGAAGACGGCCACCGCGTCCCGGCCGTACCCGGACTGGATCCGGCGGATCCCGGCCACCACCCGGTCCAGTGCCTCCGGCCAACTCGCCGGGTGCAGCGGCCCGCCGGGCCGGTCCCGCAGCAGCGGGGTGGTCAGCCGGTCGGGATGGTCGAGGAGTTCGGCGGCGGTCCAACCCTTCTGGCAGAGCCCACCACGGTTGGTGGGGAACTGCCGGGGCAGCACCTCCACCCGGTCGCCGGTGCGGCGCAGGGTCATCCCGCACTGGAGGGCGCAGTATGGGCAGTGCGTGACCACGTCTTGGGACACATCCTCCGAATGCGTCGCAGTGCGGGCACCGTCTGTCATGTCCGCCAAGCGTGCCGGCACCCGGTTTCACGGTCGGGTCCCGGTTGTTTCGGGCCTGTCAAGAGCCGCTCACACGGACCCCGCTGAACGGGTCGGCTCCGGAGGAGTGGATCTATGATGTGCAAGGCCGTTCCACACCTCAGGAGGCACTCCAGATGGCCGTGGTGTCGCTCTTCGACGCGGTGGCCGGGTCGTACGACGAGTCCCGACGCCGGCTCGTGCCATGCTTCGACGACTTCTACGGCACCGCGGTCGAGGTGGCCGCTCCGCCGCTGCGCCGGGCGCTGGCGTCCGGCCGGGTACCGGCCGCACTCGACCTCGGCGCCGGGACGGGGCTCTTCTCGATCCTGCTCGGCGCCGCCGTACCCGGGGTGCGGAGCACACTGCTCGACGGTGCCCCGGCGATGCTCGCGGTTGCCGAGGGGCACCTGACCCGGCGCGGGGTACCGCACGAGACGGTGGTCGCCGATCTGACCACGCCGCTGCCGGGTGGCCCGTACGACGCGGTGGTCTCCGCGCTCGCCATCCACCACCTGTCGGACGCCGACAAGCGGGACCTCTACCGCCGGGTCCGGCAGGTACTCGTCCCCGGCGGGGTCTTCGTGAACGCCGAACAGGTGGCCGGCAGCACCCCCGACCTGGACTCCCGGTACGACCAGGTGTGGCTGGCCCAGGTCACCGCGCTCGGTGCCACTGAGGCGGAGATCGCCGCGGCCCGGGAGCGGATGCTGCACGACCGCCCGGCGCCGATGCCGGACCAGTGCCGATGGCTGGTCGAGGCCGGTTTCGTCGGGGTGGACTGCTTCTACAAGTCGTGGCGGTTCGCCGTCTTCGGCGGCCGGCGCGAGCTGTGACGGGCAACGCGATACCGCAGAGCATCTGAGCGCCCACGGGGGGCGGGGCGGCAGATTTCACCGTCCGCCGCGGCCCGCCGTGCGCCGACCGTTGCCGCCACGACTTCACGTCCGAACCGCCGGGAAACCCGGTGCTCCTACGTTCGGCCGGCATGACGAGTACTGCCGCCGCGACCGGCCCGACGGCCGACCCGGGTACCGACAGCACGGCCTCCGCCGCGGCACGCGCCGGCATCCTTCCGGCACCGGACGCCACCACCGCGCCCGTGCCCGCCCGCCGGCACCGGCTAGACGACTGGCGTCCGGAGGACCCCGAGTTCTGGCGTACGACCGGAGCGCCGATCGCCCGGCGCAACCTGATCGTCTCGGTTGCCGCCGAGCACGTCGGCTTCTCGGTGTGGAGCCTCTGGTCCGTCCTGGTCCTCTTCCTCGGCCCGCAGTACGGGATCGACCCGGCCGGGAAGTTCCTGCTGACCGCCGTACCGGCGGCGCTGGGCGCGACGCTGCGGCTGCCGTACACCCTGGCGGTGGCCCGGTTCGGCGGGCGGAACTGGACGATCGTCAGCGCGCTGCTGCTGCTGGTGCCGGCGCTGCCGATGGCGATCCTGATCGAGCCCGGGGTGTCGTACGGCACGTTGATGGTGCTGGCCTGCCTGGCCGGGGTCGGCGGCGGCAACTTCGCCTCGTCGATGGCGAACATCAACCTCTTCTACCCGCAGCGACTCAAGGGCTGGGCGCTGGGCCTGAACGCGGGTGGCGGAAACATCGGGGTGGCCGCCGTCCAGCTGGTCGGGCTGGCGGTGCTGGCCACGGCGGGTGCCGCGTACCCGCGCCTGGTGCCGGCGGTCTACCTCCCGCTGATCGTGCTCGCCGCGCTGGCCTCGGCCCGCTACCTGGACAACATCACCGGGATTCGCAACGAGCGGGGGGCGCTCCGGGAGGCGGCCCGGGACCCGCACACCTGGGTGATGTCCGCGCTCTACATCGGCACCTTCGGGTCGTTCATCGGCTTCGGCTTCGCCTTCGGGCAGGTGCTGCTGGTGCAGTTCGGCGACCGGTTCGGCACCCCGCTCGACGCGGCGTACCTGACCTTCCTCGGGCCGCTGGTCGGCTCGCTGGTCCGGCCGGTCGGCGGGTACCTGGCCGACCGGTACGGCGGCGCCCGGGTGACCCTGGCGACCTTCGCCGCGATGGCGGCCGGCGCCGGACTGGTCTACCACGCCTCCCGGGAGCGCTCGCTGACCCTCTACCTGATCGGGTTCGTCGGGCTCTTCGTGCTCTCCGGGCTGGGCAACGGATCGACGTACAAGATGATCCCGGCGATCTTCCGGGCCCGGGCGGCCCGGTCGGTGGCCACCGGCGAGCTGGACCCGGACACCGCGCAGCGCCGGGCGTGGCGGCTTTCCGGCGCCCTGATCGGGATCGCCGGGGCGGTCGGCGCGTTCGGGGGCGTACTGGTCAACATCGCCTTCCGGCAGTCGTTCCTGGCGTACTCCTCGGCCGACGCCGCCTATCTGGCCTTCATCGCCTGGTACGCCCTCTGCCTCGGGCTGACCTGGGCGGTCTATCTCCGTCCGTCCCCCCGCCGCCTCCCCGGCGTATGACCTGCGTGCAGGGAAGGGCCCCGGTATATCGTCTTCTGTTGTAGCCGGGGGCCCTTCCTCGCACCCGTTTTGACCGGGGTGTGGGCGACCGGGTATCGTTGCCTGCTGTTGTGTGACACCCAAGTTTTCACGTGACATCCGCGGGCGTGCCTTTCCCGGGTACGCTTGGTCGTTTGCGCGTGCCTGGCGACCGGTGCGCGACCCCAGACCGACGACGAGACAAGGTAGACCTGTGCGTACGTACAGCCCGAAGCCGGGTGAGATCGAGCGTCAGTGGCACGTCATCGACGCGTCAGACGTCGTGCTGGGCCGTCTGGCCTCCCACGTTGCCACGCTGTTGCGGGGCAAGCACAAGCCGACGTTCGCGCCGCACGTCGATACCGGTGACTTCGTCGTCGTCGTGAACGCGGGCAAGGTGGCGCTGACCGGCAACAAGCGGCACACCAAGGTCGCCTACCGGCACTCCGGCTACCCGGGCGGTCTGAAGCAGGTCGGCTACGACGAGCTGCTGACCAAGCGTCCCGACCGGGCGATCGAGCTGGCCGTCAAGGGCATGCTCCCGCACAACAAGCTCGGCCGTAAGCTGATCAAGAAGCTGAAGGTCTACGCCGGTGCCGAGCACCCGCACGCCGCGCAGCAGCCGGTGCCGTTCGAGATCAAGCAGATCGCGCAGTGAGCGCGGGCGAAGGAAACAGCATGACCGACACCATCGCGACCACCGAAGCCCCGGTGCCCGCCCCGGTGGCCCGGGCTCCTCGTGGCGACCGGCCGATCCAGACCGTGGGCCGCCGCAAGGAGGCGATCGTCCGGGTCCGGATCGTCCCCGGCAGCGGCAAGATCACTTGCAACGGTCGTGAGCTGGAGGCGTACTTCCCGAGCAAGGTGCACCAGCAGCTCATCAAGGAGCCGCTGGTCACCGCCGAGAAGGCCGAGGCGTTCGACGTCATCGCCAACCTGCGGGGCGGCGGCACCACCGGCCAGGCCGGCGGGCTGCGGCTGGCCATCGCGCGGGCGCTGATCGCCAACGACCCCGACGACCGCCCCGCGCTGAAGAAGGCCGGCTTCCTCACCCGGGATGCCCGGGAGAAGGAAAGCAAGAAGTACGGCCTCAAGAAGGCGCGCAAGGCGCCCCAGTACTCCAAGCGCTGATCAGCGGCAACACCTTGTACGTCTGACATACGGCCGGACCCCGCCCCCTTCCGCGACGGCGGTGTCCGGCCGTTTCGTCTTCCACTGGTGCGCTTCCCGGAGGTTCCGCGCATGGGGCGACTGTTCGGCACCGACGGCGTACGCGGACGCGCGAACGCCGACCTCACCCCCGAGTTGTCACTCGCGGTCGCGGTGGCGGCCGCACACACCCTCGCGGAGGCCGACCGGAGCCATCCGCCACTCGCCGTGGTGGGCCGGGACACCCGGGCCAGCGGCGAGATGCTGGAGGCTGCGGTGGTGGCCGGGCTGACCAGCGCCGGAGCCAACGTGGTCCGGGTCGGTGTGCTGCCCACGCCGGGGGTGGCGTTCCTGGTGGGCGAGGCGAAGGCGTCCTTCGGGGTGATGCTCTCGGCCTCGCACAACCCGATGCCGGACAACGGGATCAAGCTCTTCGCGGCCGGCGGGCACAAGCTCCCCGACGACGTCGAGCTGAGGATCGAGGCCGCCGTCGAGGCGAACGGCACCGCCGGCTGGCAGCGGCCGACCGGCGCCGGCGTCGGCCGGGTGCACGACCTGCTCGACGGTGCCGAGCACTACGTACAGCATCTGGTGGGCACGATCCCGCACCGGCTCGACGGGCTGAAGGTCGTCGTCGACTGCGCCAACGGCGCCGCCTCGGAGGTCGCCCCGGTGGCGTACCGGGAGGCCGGTGCCGAGGTGATCGCGATCCACGCCGAGCCGGACGGGCTCAACATCAACGACGGCTGCGGCTCGCAGCACCTCGACGACCTGCGGGCCGCCGTCGCAGAGCACGGTGCCGACCTCGGGATCGCGCACGACGGCGACGCCGACCGGTGCCTGGCGATCGCCGCCGACGGCAGCGAGGTGGACGGCGACCAGATCATGGGGATCCTGGCGCTGGCCATGCGGGAGGCCGGGACGCTGAGCCAGGACACCCTGGTCGCGACCGTGATGAGCAATCTCGGGCTCCGGCTCGCCATGTCCGCCGCCGGCATCCGGCTGGTCGAGACCAAAGTCGGCGACCGGTACGTGCTGGAGGAGCTGCGCGCCTCCGGGCTGGCCCTCGGCGGCGAGCAGAGCGGGCACCTGGTGTTGCCGGCGTACGCGACCACCGGCGACGGGGTCCTCACCGGGCTGCACCTGATGTCCCGGATGGCGGCGACCGGCCGTACCCTCGCCGAGCTGGCCTCGGTGGTGACCAAGCTGCCGCAGGTGCTGATCAACGTGCCGGTCGCGGACCGGACCGTGGGAGCCGGCGCGCCGGGCGTACTCGGCGCGGTGCAGCGGGCCGAGGCCGAGCTGGGCGAGACCGGCCGGGTCCTGCTCCGCCCCTCCGGCACCGAGCCGCTGGTCCGGGTGATGGTCGAGGCGCCCACCCTGGAGCTGGCCCGGGACATCGCGGAGCGGATCGCCGCCGAGGTGCGTACCGCCAGCCCGGTGCCGGCGTAACGGAGGCCCTGGAGCCGGAGGTTCTAGAGCCGGAGCTGGCTGACCCGGGCCAGGGTGTCGTCCGGGCCGTCGCCGCCAATGAGGTCCAGGTCCTCGGTGACCCGGCCGTCCCGGAGCCGGACCAGCCGGTCGCACCGGGCGGCGATGTGCGGTTCGTGGGTGGCCAGCAGGATCGTGACGCCCCGCTCGTCGCGCAACCGGAGCAGCAGGTCGAGGATCTCCCCGCCGGTGGCCGAGTCGAGGTTGCCGGTCGGCTCGTCCGCCAGCAGCAGCGTCGGCCCGCCGATCAGCGCCCGGGCCACCGCGACCCGCTGCTGCTGGCCGCCGGAGAGCTGCGCCGGCAGCGCCCGCTCCCGGCCGCCGAGCCCGACCGCGTCGAGCAGTTCCCGGGCCCGGGCCGTCCGGTCGTAGCCGACCCGGTACGGCAGCACCGGCGCGAGCACGTTGTCCAGCGCGGTCAGGGCGGGCAGCAGATGGTAGCGCTGGAACACGAATCCCACACTTCGGCGGTACCCGGCCAGGGCGCGGCGACCCAGCCGGGTGATCTCCTGCTCGCCGACGACGATCGAGCCGGAGTCGGCCGCCTCGATCGCCCCGACCAGGTGCAGCAGGGTGGACTTTCCGGAGCCGCTCGGCCCGGTCAGTGCCAGCACCGAGCCGGCGGCCACGTCGAGCGACAGCTCGTCCACCGCGACGATCGGGAGTTCTCCGCCGGAGAACCGCTTGGTCAGCGCGGTGATGATGACCGGGACCCCGGTGTCCGGCATGGCTACTCCTCGGCTAGCAGGTGACCGGCGGGACGCCGGCGTAGCAGGGCCGCCGGGACGAGCGCCGCCAGGCAGGCGACCAGCGCTCCGGCGGCGGCGGTGCCGACCCCGGTGAGGACGACTCCGGTGGAGAGCCCGCCGATCAACGCGGCGGAGCCGGCCAGCCCGACCGCCGTACCGGCCACCGCGCCGAGCAGGCCGATCCCGCCTCCCTCGTACGCCGCGAGCCGGGTCAGCGCGGACTCGGACCAGCCGGTGGCGCGCAGTGCGGCCAGCTCGGCCGCCCGATCGCGGATGTTCAGGTACAGCACGTCGGCGACGGCCGCCGCGCCGAGTAGCACGGTGGCGACGGCGGCGACCGTGTCCGCGGTGCGGACGGTCGCCGAGACGGTGTCCCCGAGCAGGCTGCCCAGCACGGTGTCCCGGAAGGCGTGGTTGACCGCGGCGAGCACGGTGGATGCGGCCACCCCGATGCCGAGCGCTCCGGCGCCGAGTAGGGCCCGGCCCGGCACCCGGGTCAGGTTGAGCCAGGCGAGGCCCAGCACCCCGCGTACCCGACGGGTTCGGCGGACCATCGGGACGGCCGGCCGGAGCGCGGCGGCCGGGTGGGAGCGGGCGGCCCGCAGTGCCGGCCCGGCGCCGGCGACGGCCGCGACCAGCAGCGCCACCGGTACGGCGAGCGCGGCCCGCCGCCAGCCGACGTCGACGCCGAGCACCGCGCCGAGTGGGGCGGCGAGGAGCAGCGCCAGCAGCCCGGCGACGAGGCCGATCAGTGCCACCTCGCCGAGGATCGCCGCCCCGATCCGCCGGGCCGGCCAGCCGAGGCAGGCGAGCACCGCCAGCTCGGTCCGGCGGTCCCGGACGGCGGCGGAGACGGCGTTGGCCAGGAAGAGGGCGCAGACGGCGAGGACGAGCAGGAACAGTACGACGCTCTTCCGGTCCACCGCCTGGACGACCACCGATGCCACGCCGATGGAGGACCAGCC
Source organism: Plantactinospora sp. B6F1 (assembly GCF_040120695.1). Taxonomy (NCBI): domain Bacteria; kingdom Bacillati; phylum Actinomycetota; class Actinomycetes; order Micromonosporales; family Micromonosporaceae; genus Plantactinospora; species Plantactinospora sp. B6F1. The sequence goes on from NZ_JBEEAC010000010.1 coordinate 93,025, forward strand.
CTCGGTCAGGGTGAGTGGGGGCCGGCCGAACGAGCCGGCGGGCAGCTCGACGGTCTGCGGCGCCGGCGACGACCCGAAGGTGACGTCGACATCCAGTCCGGTACGGGCGGCGATCCGCTCGGCGACCAGCCGGACCCGCCGCTCGGCCTCCTCGGTGTAGCCGGAGACCCCGGCGACCCGGACCCGGATCGCGCTGATCGGGGCGACCCGCTGCGGATCGGTACCGCCGTCGAGCAGTTTCGGTACCGCGGCGAGGCTGGTCAGCAGCAGTGGTGGGCTGGACAGGTAGCCGCTGGGGTTGCCGCCCGGCAGCAGCGGCCGGTCGCCGAGTGCGTCCCGGCTGCGTGGGTCGGCCCCGACGGCCGACGGCGGGGCGTAGGTCTCCAGCGGGACCTCGGAGAGCGCGCTGAACGCGGTCAACCGCTCCGGGTCGAACATGCCGACCGGCTGCCAGCCCATTCCGGGACGGGACTGCTGGTCCGGCTGGCCAAGCTGGCGCAGCGGCCGGAACGCGACGTCCCCGCCGAGCCAGGGCGCCGGGTACGTGCCGACGTCGGAGCCTCGGTACACCGCCGGGTCCGGTTCGGTGACCCTGGGGCGCAGGCTGCCGTCGGGCAGCGGCTCGTACCCGATCGGACCGGCCTGGACGACCGGGGAGAGCCAGCCGGGTGCGGTCTTCTCCCGGATCGCGGTCCGGATCTGGTCCTGGTAGCCGCCGGTCGGGTCGGCGGTCGCGGTACCGGCCGGCTCGCCCTCGGCACCGGCCAGCGCGTTGAGGAGTGGGGCCTGCTGGAGGCCGGCGATCGGGTCCGGCCGCAGCCGGGTGAGGTTGGCCCTGACGGTGCCGTCGAGGTAGGGACGGCTGCTGGCCACCACCGGGACGTTCAAGAACTCCGGACCGAAGCGCCGGTCCTGGACCGTCGTGTCGTCCGAGCTCAGCGGTCGGCCCGCCAGCATCGCGCCGGCCAGGCCCACCAGCCGGTCCTCGGCCGGTGGGTCGACGGCGGCGAGCAGGAAAGGAGCGAACCACCGCACCGGCAGCACCAGGCGGTCGCTGACCGTGGCCGGGCCGCCCTGACTGCCGGTGGGAGCGTGCGGCGAGTTCTCGAACCGGCCGTCGGGCAGCAGCCGGGCGACCAGGACTTCGGCGTATTCGGTCTCCGGGGTGACGCGGGACAGCGTCGGCTCCGGGCTCACGTTGCAGATCGGTTCGGTGTGCCCGTCCGGGAAGATCTCCCGGGGGACGATCCACCCGCTCTCGCAGACGTCCATCGGGTATGCCCGGCCGTCGGTGTACGGGGTCAGCTTCGGGAACTCGCCGTCGCGCATGACCGGGTAGGCGAGGGGGTTCCGGGTCAGGTAGACGTAGCGCGGCTTCGCCGCCGTACGGGACAGGCCGCGTTCGGCCAGGAAGGTGAGGTCAGCCTGGATCACCTGCCGTTCGGCGGACCGGTCCACCGCGTCGGTGAGGTCGAGGTCGGCCCACATCTCGTGGAGGGAGTAGCCGAGCATCGCCACCGGAGCCGCGACGTCGACGCCGTCGACCGTGCGCACCCGCTCGTACTGGTCAATGCTGATGCCGCCGAAGAGCCCGGAGAGGTAGTTGGGGCGGACGACACCCCGCTGGGCCTCCAGGTCGGTCTGGGTGCCGTTCGGCCGGACGAGAATGTCGTACGCGGCGCGGGTTTCACGTTGCACCTGGTCGCTCAGGCGCAGTTGGGAGGTGGTGGTGGTGCCGGTCAGTACGACGAATCCGGTGGTCGCGACGAGCACACCGGCCAACAGGGCGAGTGACCGTCCGAGCCGGACCCGCAGCTGCCGCCAGACGAATCGGAGCACCGGCCGCCTCCTTGTCTTCCGCAGGAACACTCTGCGGCATACATTGTGACAATGCAAGAGGCCGCGGGTCCGGCCGGAAGGTGGAACAGGCATGGCCATCCAGCACGCGGTACTCGCGCTGCTCGCCGAGGGCCCGAGCTACGGCTACGAGCTGAAGGGTGCCTTCGAGTCGGCGGTCGGTCCACAGTGGGGAAAGCTGAACATCGGGCACCTCTACCAGATCCTCGACCGGCTCGCCCGGGACGGACTGGTCCGGGCCGAACGGCAGGCGCAGCCGGTCAAGCCGGACCGGGTGGTCTACGAGATCACCCCGGCCGGTCGGGTCGAACTGTCCCGCTGGCTGGCCGAGCCGAGCCCGCGCAGCGGCGGGTTCCGGGACGACTTCTTCCTCAAGGTGACCGCCGCCGCCCGATCCGGCTCGGCGGAGGTGGTGCGGACCGTCCTCGCCAACCAGCGCGGCTACCTGTTACGCGAGCTGCGCAACCTCGGCACGCTGCGCCGGGAGGCGACCGACGTCGTGGTCGGCCTGCTGCTCTCCGCGGCGAGCCGGCACGTCGAGGCCGACCTGGCCTTCCTCGACGACGCCGAGACGGCCCTGCTGGACGGTGCCCGGATACGTGTCCCGGCCGGCCGGGCGACACCGACCCCGCCGGTAGCGGCCGACCCGGCGCGCGACCGTCCGGGGCTGGCCGATTCGGCGCGCGACCGTTCGGGACCGGCGCCGAAGGATCTCGCCGAGGGTGCCTGACCGGCCCGGCGACGCCGCGTCGGCCGGCAGCGCGGTGCGGCGTGCCTGACCCGGGTCGTCAGCCGGTGGCGCTGCGCAGGGTGCGCAGCCGGGTCGCGGCCTCGGCCAGGACCTCGGGGCGCTTGCAGAAGGCGAACCGGACCAGCCGTCGTCCCGCCTCGACCTGGTCGTAGAAGACCTGGGTCGGCACGGCGACCACCCCGCAGCGCTCCGGCAGCGAACGGCAGAACTCCACCCCGTCCCGCCCGCCCAGCGCGGTGATGTCGGCGGTGACGAAATAGGTCCCGTCCGGGACCAGCACCTCGAACCCGGCCTCGACCAGACCGGCGGAGAGCTGGTCCCGCCGGGCCTGGAGGTCGGCCCGGTAATCGTGGTAGTAGCCGTCCGGCAGGGCCAGCGCCACCGCGACCGCCGGTTGCAGCGGCGCGCCGCCCGCGAAGGTGAGGAACTGCTTGACCCGCGTCGTCGCCGCGACGAGTGGGGCCGGCCCACTGGCCCAGCCGATCTTCCAGCCGGTGCAGGAGAACGTCTTGCCCGCCGAGGAGATCCGCAGGGTCCGCTCCCACATGCCCGGCAGGGTGGCCAGCGGGATGTGCGGCGTACCGGCGTCGGTGAAGACCAGGTGCTCGTACACCTCGTCGGTGACCGCGAGGGTGCCGAACTCCTGGCACAACCGCGCAATCAGCGCCAGCTCCTCGGCGTCGAAGACCTTGCCGGTCGGGTTGTGCGGGGAGTTGAGCAGCACCAGCCGGGTCCGTGGCCCGAAGGCGGCACGCAGTTGCGCCGGGTCGAAGGCGTACCGGCCGCCCTCGACCGGGCGGAGCGTGACCGGCCGCCGGACCGCGCCGGCCAGCGCGATCGAGGCGGCGTACGAGTCGTAGTAGGGCTCGAAGCAGACCACCTCGTCGCCGGGCTCGCAGAGTCCGAGGATCGCCGCCGCGATCGCCTCGGTCGCCCCGGCGGTGATCAGCACCTGCCCGTCCGGATCGTAGTCCAGGCCCCAGAACCGGCGCTGGTGTGCGGCGACGGCGGCGCGCAGCGCCGGGACGCCCGGACCGGGTGGGTACTGGTTCTGCCCGCCGTGCAGCGCCGCCACCGCCGCCGCGAGCATCTCGGGTGGCCCATCCGTGTCCGGAAAGCCCTGCCCCAGGTTGACCGCGCCGGTACGCACCGCCAGCGCCGACATCTCCGCGAAGATGGTGGTGCCGAACGGGCGCATCCGGCGGACCAGGGGATCGGAGTCCGTTGTCGTCACCCCCGTCACCCTAGAGGGGCGTACGCCATCGGGTCAGATCCCGAAGTCCGAGCAGGTGACGGTCGCGTAGTTGCCGCTGGAGGCCTTGTCCACGGTGACCTCGCCATCGACCGTGATCTTGCAGGAGATGTCGCCGGAGCCACCGCCGGTGCGGATCGCCACCACCGTCTTCAGCTTGTTTTCGGGGATCTTGACCTCCTTCCGCCACGGCAGTTCGACCGAGGAGGAGTGCACCTGCTTGCCGGCACCGTCGATGTAGGAGAGTGCGACCCGGCCCTCCCCGGTCACCTCGTAGACCACCGTCTGGCCGCTGCTGCCCCGGTCGCCCCCGTCCTGCCCGTCCCCGGTGGACGGGCCCGGGGTGGCGTCGAGGCTCGTCTCGACCGAGTCCCGCAACCGGTCCATGAACGACAGCGGGCCGAGGCAGAGGCCGACGCAGGCCAGCAGTACGACCACCACCACGCCCACGATCACGATGATCATGGTCTTGTTGCTCTTCTTCGGCGGTGCCGGCGGGAACGGTCCGCCGGGGTACCCGGGCTGTCCGGGCTGTCCCGGCTGTCCGGGTTGCCCCGGCTGGCCGTATCCGGGGTAGCCGCCGGCGCTGGCCGCCGCGTAGGGGTCGGTCCCGGGAGGGCTGGACTGCGGCGGGTAGACGCCGTAACCGGCGTCCTGCTGGTTCGGCGCCCCGCTGGTGGGGTATGGCGTGGCTGGTGGGCCGGACTGCGGCGGGTACGCCGGGCCGGCACCGTAGGCCGGGGCCGGCGGCTGGCCCGGGTTGGCCTGCTGCGGCTGGGCGTACGGATTCGGCTGCTGCTGGGGTTGGCCGTACCCGGCCGCCTGCGGCGGCTGCCCCCAGGCCGGCTGCCCGTACGGGTTGGCCTGCGGCGGCTGGCCGTACGTGCCGGGTTGGGCCGGGGGCTGGCCGTACGCGCCCGGTTGGGCCGGCGGCTGGCCGTACCCGCCCGGTTGGGCCGGGGGCTGCCCGTAGGTGCCCGGCTGGGGCGGCTGGCCGTAGCCGGGGGGCTGCGGCGGGGCGTACCTGGTCGTCGGGGCGTCGTCCTCCTCCTCGGCCGGGTTGTCCGGGCGGGGCTGCTGTGGCGGGCCGAACTTCGTTGTCGGCGGCTCGTGCTCGGCGGAGGGGTCGTACGGGTTGGGCGGAGGCGGCGAGTCGGTCATCGGGTCTGACTCCAGATATGGCGGACAGCAGGGGGGCGGCGGGCAGGGGAGGCGCCGGAGGAGATGGCAACGAATGCGCCAGTCACGGTACCTCGTCCTCGCTGGGCGCGATGTACCGGTGAAGGGCGGGCGGGCTGGCAGAACGGGTGCTCGCCCGGTTCTCCGGGCGGGCCAGGATACCGAGCAGATTCGGTGATCGAACAGGCACCTTTCGAGCAGGCTAGATGAGCGAACTTAGGTTAGGCTGCGGGCCATGTGCGGAATCGTGGGTTACGCCGGCGCCAGGCCGGCGCTGAGCATCGTGCTGGACGGGTTGCGGCGGCTGGAGTACCGCGGCTACGACTCGGCCGGCGTGGCGGTCGTCTCCGACGGCGAGCTGCTGACCGAGAAGAGGGCCGGCAAGCTGGCCAACCTGGAGAAGGCGCTCGCCGAGCGGCCGGCGACCGACGACGGTGCCGCATTCGGCATCGGCGCCGGGACCACCGGCATCGGTCACACCCGGTGGGCCACCCACGGTGGGCCCACCGACCGCAACGCCCACCCGCACCGGGCCGCCGACGGCCGGGTGGCCGTGATCCACAACGGCATCATCGAGAACTTCGCCAAGCTCCGCGCCGAACTGGAGGCCGACGGCGTCGAGTTCACCAGCGACACCGACACCGAGTGCGCCGCGCATTTGCTCGCCGGTGAGCTCGCCCGGCTGCGCGCCGCAGGCGAGCCCGACGGGCCGGCGCTGCTGGCCACCGCGATGCGGCAGGTCTGCCAGCGGCTGGAGGGGGCGTTCACGCTGCTCGCGGTGGACGCCGCGATCCCCGGCGCGGTGGTCGGGGCCCGACGCAACTCACCGCTGGTGGTCGGGCGCGGGGTCGGGGAGAACTACCTGGCCAGCGACGTCTCGGCGTTCATCGAGCACACCCGGGACGCGGTCGAACTGGGTCAGGACCAGGTCGTACTCATCACCTCGGAGGCCATCGAGATCACCGACTTCACCGGTGCGCCGGCCACCGGCAAGGACTTCCACATCGACTGGGACGCCTCCGCCGCCGAGAAGGGCGGCTACGACTACTTCATGCTGAAGGAGATCGCCGAGCAGCCGCAGGCGATCGCGGACACCCTGCTCGGCCGGCTCAAGGAGACCGGCGAGATCGTGCTGGACGAGGTCCGCCTCTCCGACCAGGACCTGCGGGACGCCGACAAGATCTTCATCGTCGCCTGCGGCACCTCCTACCACGCCGGCATGGTGGCGAAGTACGCCATCGAGCACTGGACCCGGATCCCCTGCGAGGTCGAGCTGGCCAGCGAGTTCCGCTACCGCGACCCGGTCCTCGACCGGTCCACCCTGGTCGTGGCGATCTCCCAGTCCGGCGAGACCATGGACACCCTGATGGCGTTGCGGCACGCCAAGGAGCAGAAGGCCCGGGTGCTGGCGATCTGCAACACCAACGGCTCCACCATCCCCCGCGAGTCCGACGCCGTGCTCTACACGCACGGTGGTCCAGAGGTCGCGGTCGCCTCCACCAAGGCGTTCCTCACCCAGGTGGTGGCCTGCTACCTGATCGGTTTGCACCTGGCCCAGGTGCGCGGCATCAAGTACGCCGACGAGGTGGCCGCGGTGGTGGACCAGCTCCAGGAGATGCCGGAGAAGCTCCGCGAACTGCTCGCCGGCATCGAACCGGTACGGGAACTCGCCCGCGAGCTCAAGACCGCGCCGACGGTGCTCTTCATCGGCCGGCACGTGGGCTTCCCGGTCGCCCTGGAGGGTGCGCTCAAGCTCAAGGAACTCGCCTACATGCACGCCGAGGGGTTCGCGGCGGGCGAGTTGAAGCACGGCCCGATCTCGCTGATCGACCAGGGCACCCCGGTGGTCTGCATCGTGCCGTCCCCGGCCGGTCGGGGCATGCTGCACGACAAGATCGTCTCCAACATCCAGGAGATCCGGGCCCGGGGCGCCCGCACGATCGTGATCGCCGAGCAGGGCGACGAGGCGGTTGCGCCGTACGCGGACCACTTGATCTACGTACCGCGTACCCCGACCCTGCTGGCCCCGCTGGTGACCACGGTGCCGTTGCAGGTGCTCGCCTGCGAGATCGCCGCTGCCCGGGGGCACGACGTCGACCAGCCGCGCAACCTGGCCAAGTCGGTAACCGTGGAGTGAGCCGGCAACGGTGGAGTGGGCCGGCCACGGTGGAGTGTGCGGTGCGGTGCCCGCCGGTAGGGTGAGGCGGTGATCGTCGCGGTCGGCATCGACGTCGTGCTGGTGGATCGGTTCGCCCGGGCGCTCGCCCGCACCCCGCTGCTGGCCGACCGGCTCTTCACGGAGGCGGAACGGGTCACCGTGTCGGGTAATCCGCGTTCGGCCGAGTCGCTCGCCGCCCGGTTCGCCGCGAAGGAGGCGGTGGCCAAGGCGCTGGGCGCCCCGGCCGGGCTGCACTGGCACGACTGCGAGGTGGTCGCCGACCCGGACGGGCGGCCGTGGCTGACGGTCGCCGGCGCCGTCGCCGCCGCCGCCACCGAACGCGGGGTACAGCGCTGGCACCTGTCGCTGTCGCACGACGGTGGGATCGCCTCGGCGATGGTGGTGGCGGAGCGATGAGGACCAGGCAGCGAAGGCGGCGCGTGATGCGGACGGCAGCGTGACGAGGACGGCGCAGCGATGAGGGCGGCAGCGTGACGAGGGCGGCGCAGCGATGAGGGCGGCGTGGCGTGTGGCGGACGTGCGCGCCGCCGAGCGGGCCCTGATGGACACGCTGCCGGCCGGCACCCTGATGCGACGCGCCGCCGGCGGGCTGGCCGGGCACTGCTCCCGGCTGCTCGCCGAGCGCGGCGGCGGGGTCTACGGTGCCCGGGTGCTGCTGCTCGTCGGCTCCGGCGACAACGGTGGCGACACCCTCTTCGCGGGTGCCCGGCTCGCCGGTCGGGGCGCGGCGGTGAGTGCGGTGCTGCTGGCCTCCGGGCGGGTGCACCAGGGCGGCCTCGCCGCGTTCCGGGCGGCCGGCGGGCGGGTGGTGGACGGGCTGCCGGACCGCGCCGACCTGGTGCTGGACGGGATCGTCGGGATCGGTGGCTCGGGCGGGCTGCGCGAGCCGGCGGCCCGGCTGGTGGCCGGACTGCCCGGCCTGACCGGCCGCTCCGGGGACCGGCCGCCGGTGGTGGCGGTGGACGTGCCGAGCGGGGTCGAGGTGGACACCGGCGACGTGCCGCGCTCCGTCGGCCTGCCCAGCACGGTGACCGCCGACCTGACGGTCACCTTCGGCTGCCTGAAGCCCGCCCTGGTGGTCGGGGCGGCCGCACCCCGGGCCGGGCAGGTCGAGCTGGTCGACATCGGGCTCGGCCCGTGGCTGCGGGGCACCGCGGCGGTACGGATCACCGAGTGGTCGGACGTGTGCGACTGGTGGCCCCGGCTCGGTCCCGAGGAGGAGAAGTACAGCCGGGGCGTGGTGGGGCTGGCCACGGGTTCGGCGACGTACCCGGGTGCGGCGGTGCTCTCGGTCGGTGGCGCGGTCGCCGGACCGACCGGCATGATCCGGTACGCCGGTGGCGCCCGTGCCGAGGTGCTGCGCCGCTATCCGTCGGTGGTCGCCGCCGAACGGGTCAACGACGCCGGCCGGGTGCAGTCCTGGGTCTGCGGCTCCGGGCTCGGCACCGACGCCACCGCCGCCACCGAGCTGCGCTGCGTACTCGCCGCCCCGGTGCCGGTGGTGCTGGACGCGGACGCGCTCACCCTGCTGGTGGACGGCTCGATGGCGGAGCGGCTGCGGGACCGGGACGCGCCGATCGTGGTCACCCCGCACGACCGCGAGTACGCCCGGCTCTGCGGTGAGCCGCCCGGTGGCGACCGGGTGGGGGCCGCGCTGCAACTGGCCACCTGGATGAACGCGGTGGTACTCCTCAAGGGCGACCGGACGGTGATCGCCACCCCGGACGGACGGGCCTTCGCCAACCCGACCGGTACCCCGGCGCTGGCCACCGGCGGCACCGGGGACGTACTCGCCGGGTTGCTCGGCTCGCTGCTCGCCGCCGGCCTGCCGGCGGAGCGGGCGGCGACCGCCGCCGCTTACCTGCACGGTCTGGCCGGCCAGGAGGCGGCCCGGCGCGGCCCGGTGATCGCCGCCGACGTGGTCGCCGCGCTGCGCCCGGTGATCGCCAGGCTGCCCCGGTGACCGCCGGACTGTCCTGGTCACGCCACCCGGGGCACATTCGATCTACTGTTCAGTAGGCTGAACATATGTGGCAGGCCGAGGTACGTGTCGATCTTGACGCGATCCGCGACAACGTCGCCCGACTGCGGTCCGGGACGGGCGCCGAGCTGATGGCCGTGGTCAAGGGCGACGGGTACGGCCACGGCATGCTGCCGGTCGCCGGGGCGGCGCTCGACGCCGGAGCGGACTGGTTGGGCGTCTGCACCCTGGACGAGGCGTTGACGCTGCGGCGGGCCGGGATCACCGCGCCGGTGCTGGCCTGGCTGCTGGCGCCCGGGCTGGCGCTGCACGAGGGGGTGACCGCCGGGATCGACCTGGCCGCCGCCAGTCTCGGCCAGCTCGCCGAGCTGGCCGCCGCCGCCGAGCGGGCCGGCCGACCGGCCCGGGCCCATCTCAAGATCGACACTGGCCTGTCCCGGGGCGGCGCGACCGTCGACGACTGGCCCGAGCTGCTCGACGCGGCGGCGAAGGCCCAGGCCGACGGGCTGATCGAGGTGGTCGGGGTCTGGAGCCACCTGGTCTGCGCCGACGTGCCCACGAACGCCACCACCGACCGGCAACTCGCGGTCTTCGCCGAGGGACTGGCCCTGGCCGAGCGGGCCGGGCTGCGCCCCCGCTACCGGCACCTGGCCAACTCGGCGGCCACGCTGACCCGGCCCGACACCCACTTCGACCTGGTCCGCCCCGGCATCGCCATGTACGGGCTGTCGCCGGTGCCGGGCGAGCGGTTCGGGCTGCGGCCGGCGATGACCGCCCGGGCCCGGGTGACGCTCACCAAGCGGGTACCGGCCGGCACCGGGATCTCCTACGGGCACACCTACCGGACCGAGCGGGAGACGACCCTGGCCGTCGTGCCGCTGGGTTACGCCGACGGGGTGCCCCGGCACGCCTCGAACGTCGGCCCGGTCCAGCTCGCCGGTGCCCGGCGGCGGATCGCCGGTCGGGTCTGCATGGACCAGATCGTGCTGGACTGCGGCGACGACCCGGTCGCCCCGGGCGACGTGGCGACGCTCTTCGGCAGCGGCGCGGACGGCGGACCGACCGCCGACGACTGGGCCGAGGCGGTCGGCACCATCAACTACGAGATCGTCACCCGGTTCGGCGGGGTCCGGGTACCCCGGATCTACGACGGAGCGCGTCGTGAGTGCGAGGAGTGAGCCGGGGTTGCGAGCCCCGCAGTCACGAACTCGGGGCGCGTCGTGAGTGCGAGGAGTGAGCCGGGGTTGCGAGCCCCGCAGTCACGAACTCGGGGCGCGTCGTGAGTGCGAGGAGTGAGCCGGGGTTGCGAGCCCCGCAGTCACGAACTCGGAGCGCGTCGTGAGTGCGAGGAGTGAGCCGGGGTTGCGAGCCCCGCAGTCACGAACTCGGAGCGCATCGTGAGTGCGAGGAGTGAGCCGGGGTTGCGAGTGTCCCGGCTGCCGGTGCAGCGGCAGCCGTCCGGGCGTACCCAGAACCGGACCGGAATTCTCCGGGTGGCCGGCCTCATCGGCGCGGCGGCCGGGGTCGCGGCGGCCGGCATCGCCGCCGGGGTGGCCGCCGAGCGGGCCGTGGTACGCCGTTCCAAGACCGCACCCGGCGACCGGTACGCGGCGGAGCCGTTCGGGGCGCTGCCCTACGACGAGTCCTGCACCGTCTCCACCCCCGACGGCACCGACATCCACGTGGAACTGGTCGGGCCGCCGGCCGGTCCGGGGCGGCCGACCCTGGTCTTCGTGCACGGCTTCTGCCTGGACATGGGGACCTTCCACTTCCAGCGCAAGATCCTCACCGAGCTGGGCGAGGACCGGATGGTCTTCTACGACCAGCCGGGGCACGGCCGGTCTGGCCGGCTGAAGTCCGGCGAGTACCAGCTTCAGTCGCTCGGCGAGACGCTCCGGTCGGTGATCGACCGGACGGCGCCGACCGGGCCGCTGGTGCTGATCGGGCACTCGATGGGCGGCATGACCGTCATGGCGTTCGCGGAGCGCTATCCGGAGCTGTTCGCCGAGCGGGTGATCGGCACGGTGCTGATGGCCACCTCGGGTGGGCTGGTGGCGGAGACGAAGTTCGGCCTTCCGACGATCGTGGCCCGGGCCGGCGCACCACTGCTGCCGGTGGTCGACAACGCCACCCGGCTGACCGGCAGCGTGATCGACCGGGCCCGGCGCGCCTCGGCAAACCTGGCCTGGCTGCTCACCCGCCGGTACGGCTTCGGCACCCCCACCCCGAGCCCGGCGCTGGTCTCCTATGTGGAGAGGATGAACTCGCGGACCTCGACCGAGACGGTGGCCCGCTACCTGCGCACCATCTACACCCATGCCCGCTATCCGGTGCTGGCCGCGCTGCGGAACACGCCGACGCTCGTCATCGTGGGTGAGCGCGACATGATCACTCCGGTCACCCACTCCGAGGAGATCGTCGGATGGCTGCCGGACGCCGAGTACGTCAAGGTGCCCGACAGCGGGCACGTGGTGATGCTGGAACACGCCGACGAGGTCAACACGGCACTGCTGGACTTCCTCGACCGGCTGCCCGGCCGAGGAAGGGACTGAGCTGTCCGGATGAGAGACGCGTTGCACGGTGCCGAACTGGTCCACGAGCTGCCGACGGTGGCGGACACCCACGAGTTCGGGCGGCGGCTCGGCGGGCTGCTCCGCACCGGGGACCTGCTGGTGCTCACCGGCCCGCTGGGCGCCGGCAAGACCGCCCTGGTGCAGGGGATCGCCGCCGGGCTGGGGGTACGCGGCGAGATCACCTCGCCGACCTTCGTGATCGCCCGGGTGCACCGGCCCGATCCGGCCCGAGGTGGCCGGGTGACGCTGGTGCACGCGGACGCGTACCGGCTGGGCAGTGCGGTCGACCCCCGGGCCGAGATCGACGATCTCGACCTGGACGCCTCGGTGGACGACGCGGTCACCGTGGTCGAGTGGGGGGAGGGCATGGTCGAGCACCTCGCCGACACGCATCTGCGGGTGCTCATCGACCGGCGGGACGACGACACCCGGCGGATCGAGCTGGTGCCGGTCGGCGGGGACTGGGCCGACAGGCTCGCCGGGCTGCGCTGAGGTTTCCGGCTGTCGTACCGGACTTCTAGAGTGCGGGAAACGTTCGCGGCGCTCGAAAGGTTACCGATGACCCTGGATCTTCCAGCCCTGCTGCCTCCGGCCTGGCGGGTGGCGCTGGACCCGCACCTCGACGCGGCCCGGACCGCCGCGTTGAGCGAGTTCGTCGCCGGCGAATACGCGACCCAGACCGTCTTCCCGCCCCTGGCGGACCTCTTCGCCGCCTACCGGCTCTGCGCGCCCGAGGACTGCCGGGTGCTGATCCTCGGTCAGGACCCGTACCACAAGGCGGGGCAGGCGCACGGGCTCAGCTTCAGCGTCCGGGACGGTGTCTCGGTGCCGCCGTCGCTGCGCAACGTCTTCAAGGAGCTCGCCGACGACCTCGGGGTGCCGGTGTCGCGCGGCGGCAACCTGACCCGCTGGGCGAGCCAGGGCGTGCTGCTGCTCAACGCGGTGCTGACCGTCCGGCAGGCGGCCCCGGGCTCGCACGGCAACAAGGGTTGGGAAGCGTTCACCGACGCCACCATCAAGGCCCTCGACGCCCGCCCGGAGCGGATCGTCTTCCTGCTCTGGGGCGGATACGCGCGCAAGAAGGCCGCGCTGGTCACCAATCCGGCGCACGTGGTGCTGGAGGCCGGCCACCCGAGCCCGATGAACCCGCGTGGGTTCCTCGGCAGTCGCCCCTTCAGCGCCTGCAACAAGGCGCTCGCGGACGCCGGCCGGCCCACCGTCGACTGGGACCTGTCGGTCCGCTGACGGGTGGTGCTCTCAGCGCACCGAGGCTCACCGCCGCCATCGCCCCGGGGCGCGCCCAGCGCCGGGGGACCGTCCGGTTAGGGTGCCTATGTGCTCGTACTCGTGCTGGACTCCTCGACCCCGGCGGTGACCGCCGCGCTGGCGGAGATCACCGCCGACGCGGTCGCGCCGCGCGGCGAGCGCAGCGTCGTCGACGCCCGGGCTCACGGCGAACTGCTCGCGCCGCAGGTCTCCGAGCTGCTCGCCGAGGCCGGTGCCCGCCCGGCCGACCTGGCGGCCGTGGTTGCCGGGGTCGGGCCCGGGCCGTTCACCGGGCTGCGGGTCGGCCTGGTCACCGCGGCGAGCATGGGGCAGACGCTGGGCATCCCCACCTACGGCGTACCCTCGCTCGACGCCATCGGACACGCCGCGACCCACCCGCGGTCCGGGGCGGCGGCTGCGGAGTCGGGGCCGGTGCTGGTGGCCACCGACGCCCGGCGCCGGGAGATCTACTGGGCGGTCTACGACCTGGCCGGCCAACGGCTGGCCGGGCCGGAGGTCGACACCCCGGCCGCCGTCGCCGAGCGGGCCAGGGAGCTGGGTGTCCGGGTCGCGGTCGGCGAGGGGGCCCGCCGGTACGCCGACATCCTCGGGCTGCCACCGGGAGCCGGGCCGCTCTACCCTCCGCCGTACGCCCTGGCGGAGCTGGCGGCCGAGCGGGTCCGGGCCGGCGCCCCCGGTGACCAGCTCACCCCGCTCTATTTGCGCCGGCCGGACGCGGTGGCGGCGGCCGGGCGCAAGCCGGTCCTCCAGTGAACCCTTTTCAACCTGAACCGCGTGGCGCTCAGGCACCGCCTCCGTACCGGCGTTCGGCCGGACCGCGCGGGGGGGTGGAAAAGGGTTCAGTGCGGGCGGTGGTCGACGAGGGCATGGCGCACACGGTCAGGCTGGGCCCGTTCCGCTGGTGGCACATCTCCGAGGCGCTGCCGATCGAGGCGGAGCTGTTCGGCGTCGAGCAGTGGTCGGCGGCGATGTTCTGGAACGAACTGGCGAACCGGCACTACTATCTCGCGGCGCTGGACGCCACCGACGCGCTGATCGGGTACGCCGGGCTCGCCGTCGTCCCGCCGGACGAGGCGTGGGTGCAGAACGTGGCCGTGCGGCGGGACGCCCAGCGGACCGGCATCGGCCGGATGCTGCTGGTCGAGCTGCTGGCCGAGGCCACCCGGCGCGGCGTACGCCGGGTACTGCTGGAGGTGGCGGTGGACAACGCTCCGGCCCAGCGGCTCTACGCGGCGTACGGCTTCGAGCCGGTGGGCGTGCGGCGCGGCTACTACCAACCGAGCAACACCGACGCGCTGGTGATGCAGGTCGAGCTGGAGCGGGCGGACAATGGCTGACGAACCACTCATCCTCGGGATCGAGACGTCCTGCGACGAGACCGGCGTCGGTGTCGTACGCGGACACACGCTACTCGCCGACGCGCTGGCGTCCAGTGTGGACGAGCATGCCCGGTTCGGTGGGGTGGTGCCGGAGGTGGCCAGCCGGGCGCACCTTGAGGCGATCGTGCCGACGATGCGCCGCGCGCTGGACGACGCCGGCGTGACCCTGGCCGACATCGACGCGATCGCGGTCACCGCCGGCCCCGGCCTGGCCGGCGCGCTGCTGGTCGGGGTGGCCGCCGCCAAGGGCTACGCGCTGGCCGCCGAGAAGCCGGTGTACGGGGTCAACCACCTGGCCGCGCACGTCGCGGTGGACACCCTCGAACACGGCCCGCTGCCCGAGCCGGCGATCGCACTGCTGGTCTCCGGTGGACACTCCTCGCTGCTGCTGGTGGACGACCTGGCCGCCGGGGTCACCCCACTCGGCGCCACCATCGACGACGCCGCCGGGGAGGCGTTCGACAAGGTGGCCCGGCTGCTCGGGCTGCCGTTCCCGGGCGGTCCGCCGATCGACCGGGAGGCACGCTCCGGCACCCCGGACGCGATCGCCTTCCCGCGCGGGCTGACCGCGCCGAAGGATCTCGCCGCGCACCGGTTCGACTTCTCGTTCTCCGGGCTCAAGACGGCGGTGGCCCGCTGGGTGGAGGCGAAGCAGCGGGCCGGTGAGCCGGTGCCGGTGCCGGACGTGGCCGCCTCGTTCCAGGAGGCGGTCTGCGACGTACTGACCGGCAAGGCGATCGCGGCCTGCCGGGACCGGGGCGTCGAGACACTGGTGCTCGGCGGAGGCGTGGCGGCGAACTCCCGGCTGCGGGCGCTGGCCGAGGAGCGGGCGGCGAAACACGGCATCCGGGTCCGGGTACCCCGGCCCAGGCTCTGCACCGACAACGGCGCGATGGTCGCGGCGCTCGGCTCGCACCTGGTCGCCGCGGGGGTGGCGCCGAGCCGACTGGACCTGCCCGCGGATTCCGCCATGCCGCTCACGATCGTCAGCGTGTAGTGTTCCGGCGGCGTCGAGGGCGGTGGGGAGCGTGATGGCCGACGTGATCGTACGAATGTGGGAGGTACGCGCCGAGCCGGCCGGCTTCGCCGACCTGCTCTCCTGGGTCTGCGACACCGCACTGCCGGAGCTGGAGCACAACCCGCTGCACATCTCCAGTGAGGTCTTCTCCTCCACCGACAACCGGCTGGTGGTCATCTCGAAGTGGCGGGCCAGCCCGGTCTCGCTGCCCGACCCGCCGGCCCGGATGCTCGCCCGTACTCCACACGTCTGGGACTTCACCCAGGTGGATCGCTAACCTACTGTCGCAACACCGACCACCCACAGTGTCGCCCTGATCTGCCATCATGACCGGGTGCTGAGCGGGGTGCATCGATATCGGCTGTCAGTAGGATTCCACGGCAGCCGAGCGATCCGCGTCGTGTTCATGGTGTTGCTCGGCGGCTTGGCCGCCGGCGCGGCGATGTGTGCCGGCGCCCTATTCGGCCTTGTGTGGATAGCCATCCTGGCTCCTGGCGATCCGGATGGCCCCGAGCGGTGGGGTCTGCTGCCGATCGCGCTGGCCACACTGGCTGCCGGGGCGGTCGTCGCCTATACCGCGCTACGGGTCACGAGGGTGATACGCACCGACGCCTGGTTGGAGGGAAGCAGGCTTACGGTACGAGTCATCCGGGATCGGACGGTCGAGCTTTCCCGCGCCACCTCCGTGGCGGTGCGTGTGACCGACAGGCCGCTCATCGGTCCGGTTCGCCGTACCGGTGTGATCGGACCCGCACCAATGGCGGCTGTGCTCGTAGTCATCTCCGAGGGCAGGACCGTGCATCTTCGACTCGCTAACCCGGATGCCATCCAGCTACCACGGGATCAACTCTTGGCGCTGGCCAGCGCGCTGTCCGTGGCACGTTGTCCAGGCGCTGTGGAGACCGTCACCTGGCTACGTAGATCGGCGGCGGGTGCCGGCACGGGCTGACCCCTTGGTCCGAACGGAAGGTGTGGGGGACTTTGCACAGCGAGTATGGATTCGACGGGTTGCGCCAGCAGGCCGAGCTGATCGGTTGGCGGCTGGACATCGACGGCGTCACGGGTACCGGCACCGATCGGACCGGCGCTGTCCGCGCTCACCTCAATGACGAGGGGCGCGTGTCCCATATGGAGGTCGACCGGTCCTGGTGGCGCGATCTCGGCCCGGATCGGTTGGAGGCGGCGATCCTGGAGGCGACGACTCAGGCGGCCAACGATCGAGTAGCGGCATGGTCGGCGCGGGTAGCCGAGCGAGCAGACGCCGAGGCGTCGCCCGATCGGCCACTGACCGATCGCCGACAGACCGACGTCCGACCCTGGGGCGGCGAAACCGAGCGGCCGACGGAGGGCAGCGACCGGGGCGAAGAGTTGATCCGGATGCTCGAGCTTCTGCGGGTCGCGGCGTCCGAACTGGATGACTACCGCCACCGCGCAGCGGAGGCTGTCAGGCAACCGGTCAGCGGGCGGCGCGAGGGTGATCGGGTCGCCGTGTGGCTGACGGGTGGCCAGGTGACGGCCGTGGAAATCAGCCGGCGGTGGTTGCATCAGCAGCCGACCGGCCGGGCCATCGCCGACGAGGTCGAGTTGGCCTGCTTCGAATCCTACCGACAGCTGGATCTCCAGACTGGGTCCACGTTCGCGGCATTGCCCGCCGTGGCGGAGGTGAGGGAACTCGCCGCCAATCCGGCCGCGCTGTTACGCCGGCTGGGCCTCGGTAGCTAACCGACGGAGGGGTGTGAGGTGCATGGAACAGCATCCAGACGAGGCAGAACTCACGCTGGCGCGCGAGGTTCTCGAACGAGATGCCGCGAGATGGAGGGAAGGAGCAGCGGTCATGGCGACGGCGGCGGGACACGCCGAATCCCTCGACCTGACCGGATTTCACTTCGGTCGCCTGCCGAACGAGGCGGGCATTGGGGCCCGATACGCCGAGTTGCAGGGTTTCCTGACGAGGATTCTGCGGGAAGGGGCTGGGGTGATGGCGGACATGGAATCGACGCTCCGGTTCATAGCGGAAAACTATGGTCGGGCCGACGAGGGGGCCGCTGCGCGGGTCGAGCGTGTGTGGGAGGCCCGATGACTGCGGTCGGGGCAGATTGGTGGGAGCGGGACGCCGAGCGGCTGCTCGGCGAGGTAAATCAGCACATGGAACGGGTTCAACACCTTACCGTCGAACTGGGTGACCGATTGAACGAAGTTCTGGGCCGCCTGCCGCTCGGGGTAGGAGCGGGAGCGATCAAACGGGCTTGGAGCGACTTCCTGGAGCTCAAGGATCGAATTTTCGACGAGATGCAGATGCATCTGGCCGAGCCGGGGTTCCCGTGGGCGCTCTTCCGTGTTGGCGAATACTGGAACGCCAACGTCGGCGCGCCGGTGAGCGAGCTGAGTCAGACGATATCGGCCTACGGCATGAAGGTTCACGGCGATTGGACGGGGTCGGCGGCATCGGCGTACGCGGCATCGGCGGACGCGCAGGCAAGGGCAATCGCGACGATCAAGCCCGTGGCGGAGAAGATCCAAGCCGTGCTGACGGACCTGGGTCATGGCATCCTCGCCTTCTGGCTCGCCCTGGTGGCCGCACTCCTGACGTTCGTGGTCGGGTTGATAGCGGCGATCGGACTGCTTGACAGCCTGATTGGTGCGCCGGCCGCACCGGTTGACGCCATCGGTACCGCTGCCGTCGTGCTCGGGCTGCTCGTCGCAGCTGTCATGGCGCTGCGCGAGTACAGCGAGCGGATCGACAAGTCGATGGTCACGATTCGCCAGGCGCTCAGCGACAACACCGGGATGGTCAAGCGCGGCGACTCGTGGGGGTGGCCCCCGATCGACTACTCCGGCATCTGGTCGTTGGACTGAAGCTGCCGACGGCGGCACCCGCTGCCGTTCCTCAGCGTGGTCGGGCTGGCGCGGGCCGCATAGAGTGTCGGCGTGGTGGTCGACAAAGTACGGGTCGGCGTTGATTTCGGCACGTCGAGCACCGCTGCCGTTCTCGCCGGTCCCGGAGCGCAGAGCCGCTCGCTGTTGTTCGACGGCTCGCCGCTGTTGCCGTCGGCCGTCTTCGCGGATGCCGACGGCCGCCTGCTGACCGGCCGGGACGCGTTGCACTCGGCGCGTACCCAGCCGGAGCGGTTCGAGCCGGCGCCAAAGCGGTGCGTCGACCACGGCACGGTGCTGCTCGGCGAACGGGCCGTACCGGTAGCCGAGATGATCGCTGCCGTACTGCGTCGGGTCGCGGTCGAGGCGGACCAGGTCGCGGGGGAACGGGTCCGCCGGGCGGTGCTGACCCATCCGGTCTCCTGGGGACCGGTCCGCCGGCAGACCCTGCTCGCCGCCGCGTCGACAGTCTTCGCCGAGCCCGCCCTGGTCACCGAGCCTGTCGCGGCGGCCAGCTACTTCCTCACCGTCGCCGGCCGCGAGCTACCGGTCGGCTCCACCGCCATGGTGTACGACCTGGGCGCCGGCACCTTCGACGCCACCGTGGTCCGGCGCAGCTCCGACGGTTTCGAGGTGCTCGCGACCGGCGGGTTGAGCGACGTCGGCGGGCTGGACATCGACGCGGCCCTGGTGGCCGCCCTCGGCGAGGTCTACCGGCTCCGGGACGAGGCGGCCTGGTCACGGCTGCTCCAGCCGACCAGTGCCGCCGACCGGCGCGCCTCGCGCGGTTTCTGGGACGACGTACGGGTAGGTAAGGAACTGCTCTCCCGGGCCCCTACCGCACTGTTGCACGTGCCGATCGTCGACGACGAGGCCGTGCTCGGGCGGGAGCAGCTCGACCGGCTCGCCGAGCCGATTCTGGAGCGGACGGTGTCGGTGGCGGCCGAGGTGCTGGCCAGTGCGGGTGTGCCCGCAGCCTCGCTGGCCGGACTCTTCCTGGTCGGCGGGGCGAGCCGGATGCCGCTGGTCGGCACGCTGGTGCATCGGCGGCTCGGGATTCCGCCGGTGCTGGTGGACCAGCCGGAGCTGGTGGTGGCCAGTGGCAGCGTGCACGCACCGCTCACGGCGCGGGTCGAATCACCTGCGGGGCCGGCTCCCGCTCCGAAGGCCCTGTCCGCTACCAAGGTCCTGCCGGCTCCGGAGGCCGAGTCCGGTCCGAGGGCCCTGTCCGCTCCGAGGGCAGCGGCCGGTCCGGGAGGCGGGCCCGCTCGGGGGGACGAACTCGCTCCGGGAGCTGGGGCGGAGCACGTGTCCGTGCCGGAGGCACCGGCGGAACCCGCACCCGCGCCGATGCCTGCCCGGCCGGAGCCCATCGCCGCGCTGCCGCTGGAGCCGGTCGCGGCGCTGCCGCTGGAAGCCGTGGCCGTGGCTCCGCCGGCCGGAGTGACATCCCGGGGCACCGGTGCGCCGCCGGGCCTGCCGCCGCCTGCCTGGACGGCGCGACCGGGGGTCGGGTGGCAACGGTGGCTCAGCCTCGCGATCGGTGTGGTCGTGGTGCTCGCGCTGGTCGGCTACGCGGTCTGGAACATCGTGCCGTCGAATCGGGGGACGGCCGGTGGGCCCGGCACCCCGACGACGAGCGCTGGGCCGCCGACGCCCACGCCGACGCCGGTGGCGCCACCGCAGGCGACGGTGCTGAGGCTGCCGGCGGGTACCCAGGCGCACACCCTGGTGCTGAGCCCGGACGGCAAGCGCCTCGCTGCGATCGACACGTACACCATCAGGTTCTTCACCTTCCCCGACCTGCAACCGGTGGGGAAGCAGCTGACGGTGGGCAAGGAGACCCGCCGGGCGCCCGGCGCGGGGCAGCCGGTCCACCGGGAGGACTTCGAGACGGCGGCGTTCAGTCCGGACGGTCGGATGCTGGCGACGTACGACTCGGGCGTCTTCGGCTACGTCCAGGTCTGGGATGTGGCGAGCGGGCGGCGGATCCGCCGGATCAGCGACAAGTGGTGGGCGTCCTGCCTGGCATTCAGCCCGAAGAACGACCGGTTGGTGGCCTGCGCCGGACCGCACGAGTACGTGCGGCTCTGGAGTGTTTCCGGCTGGCGTCAGCTCGGCCAGGTGCACACCGACAATCCGGCGGCGATCCGGAACGTGGCGTTCAGCCCGGACGGGCGCCTACTGGTCACCGACGGCGGTGCGGGAAACATTCTGTTCTGGGACGTGGCCACCCGGAAACGGCTGAAGCTGAGCCGGGCCAGTGCGTTCCCGTCCGACATGGTGCCGGCCGCCGATCCGGGGGTGGCGATGGCGTTCAGCCCGGACGGCCGGACCCTGGCGACCGGCGGAGTGGACGGCACGGTACGACTGTGGAACGTCAGCACCCGCCAACAGGTCGCCGTGCTCGATGGGCACCACGCCAACGTCGTGCAGGTCGCCTTCGCGCCGGACGGCACGTTGGCCACCAGCGGCAGCGACTGGACCGTTCGACTGTGGGACGTGACCGCCCGCCGGCAGATCGGCTCGGTGGCCTGGAGTGTGCGGCTGGGCGAGAAGGCGGCGGACCTCGCCTTCAGCCCGGACAGCCGTACCGTCTCCCTCTGCGTGGGTGACAGCGTGCTGCGGTGGGACGTCGCGGGCATCCGGGCGTACGCGGAGACCGAACTCACCGCGCCCAGCGGCTCCCCATCGGGGTGACCTGCGGAAAACCCGTGGCGATCGTGGCGATCGGTTCCATACCGTTCTGCGGTGCGCCCGCTACCCGTCCCCGATCCCGGCCGGGCCGATCAACGCTCGGCGACCAGATTCCTCCTCTGGCTCGCCGCGCGCATCTGGCCGACGATCGCCGGGGGCATGACGCTGGCTGTGGTCTCTTTCGTCGGCCAGGCGCTGATCCCGGCCGTCCTGGGCAGGGCGATCGACGCCGGTCTCATCGCCCGGGACGGCGACGCGCTGCTGCGCTGGGGGCTGGCGCTGCTCTCCCTCGGCATCGTGCAGTCGGTCGTCGGGATCGTCCGGCACCGGTACGCCACCTACAACTGGCTGGCCGGGGCGTACCGCACCGTCCAGATCACCGTCGACCACGTCAACCGGCTCGGCGCGACCCTGCCCCGGAGGCTCGCCACCGGTGAGGTGGTCAGCATCGGCACCGCCGACATCAACCAGATCGGCGGGGCGCTCGACATCCTGTCCCGGGGCACCGGCTCGCTCTTCGCGGTGCTCACCATCACCGCGATCCTGCTCGCCACCTCGGTCCCGCTCGGCCTGGTGGTGGTGCTCGGGGTACCGGTGCTGATGGCGGTCGTCGCGGTGCTGATCCGGCCGCTGCACCGGCGTCAGGAGGCGTACCGGGACCAGCAGGCGACCCTGACCACCAGGGCCAGCGACATCGTCGCCGGGCTGCGGGTGCTGCGCGGCGTGGGCGGTGAGCCGGTCTTCTCGGCGCGCTACCGGGCCGAGTCGCAGGCGTTGCGCCAGGGCGGCGTACGGGTCGCCCGGGTCGAGGCGCTGTTGGAGGCGACCCAGGTCCTGATGCCCGGCATCTTCCTGGTGCTGGTGACCTGGCTCGGTGCCCGGTTCGCCCTCCGTGGCGAGATCAGCGTCGGGCAGCTCGTCTCCTTCTACGGCTACACCGTCTTCCTGATCGGCCCGCTGCGGATGCTGACCGAGGTGATCGACCGGATCACCCGGGGGCACGTCTCGGCCCGTCGGGTCGTGTCGATGCTCGACCTGCGGCCGGAGATCACCGATCCCGAGCACCCCGTCGAACTTCCCGACCGACCTGGTGAACTCGTCGACGTCGAGTCCGGGGTGACGGTCCGGCCCGGCCGGGTGACCGCGCTCGCCGCCACCGCGCCGGAGGACGCGGTCGCCATCGCCGACCGGCTCGGCCGGTACGTCGACAGCGAGGCGACGCTGCACGGCGTACCCCTGCGGAAGCTGGCGCTGGACACGGTCCGGCGCCGGATCCTGCTCGTCGACAACGACGCGCGGCTCTTCTCCGGGCCGCTCCGCGCGGAGCTGGAACCGCCGGGCGGGGCCGACGACGCGACCATCGCGGCGGCATTGGACGCGGCCGGCGCCACCGACATCGTGGCGGCGCTGCCGGGCGGGCTCGCCGGCCGGGTCGCCGAGCGGGGCCGGGAGTTCTCCGGCGGCCAGCAGCAGCGGTTGCGGCTGGCCCGCGCCCTGGTCGCCGACCCGGAGGTCCTGATCCTGGTCGAGCCGACCAGCGCGGTGGACGCGCACACCGAGGCGCGCACGGCCGACCGGCTCGGCCCGGCCCGGCGCGGCCGGACCACCCTGGTCTGCACCACCAGCCCTCTGGTGTTGGACCGGGCCGACCACGTGGTCCTCGTCTCCGACGGCAAGGCGGTGGCCGAGGGCGGGCACCGCGAGCTGCTGGACATCGAGCCGCGTTATGCCGCGCTGGTCAGCCGGGCCGAGGGGGAGTGAGATGAGCGAGCGCAACGCGCTGCCGGTCGCCGACGCGGCGCAGGTGCGACGGTACGCCCGCAGCCTGGTCCGCCGGCATCCCCGCGCACTGGCCGGCGCGATCGGGCTGCACGTGCTGGCCGCGATCACCGGGCTGGCCGCGCCGCGACTCCTCGGCAACCTGGTCGAGGCGATCTCCGAGGGCACCAGCACGGTGACGGTGGACCGGGTGGCGCTGACGATCGCCGGGTTCGTGGTGGCGCAGGCGGTACTGGTCCGGTTCGCCTACTTCGCCTCGGCCCGGCTCGGTGAGCGGGTCCTCGCCGACCTGCGGGAGGAGTTCGTCGACCGGATCCTGGCCATCCCACTGGCCACGGTGGAGCGAGCCGGTACCGGTGACCTGCTGACCCGGAGCAGCCGGGACGTCGCCGCGCTTTCCCGGTCGGTCCGGTTCGCCGTGCCGGAGTCGCTGGTCGCGGTCGTGACGGTCTTCGCGGTGATCGGCGCGGTGCTGCTGACCGATCCGCTGCTGATCCTGCCCGCCCTGGTCGCGGTGCCGGTGCTGGTGCCGGCCACCCGCTGGTACCTGCGCCGGGGCACGCCCGGCTACCTCGCGGAGAACGCCGCATACTCCGACATCACCGACGGGATCAGCGAGACGGTGGAGGGTGCGCGGACCACCGAGGCGCTCCGGCAGCAGGCCCGGCGGCGGGCCCGCACCGACGCCGACATCAGCCGGTCGTACGCGGCCGAGCGGTACACCCTCTACCTGCGTACCGTGTTCTTTCCACTGGCCGAGACCGGCTACCTGCTGCCGGTCGTGGCGACCCTGCTCTGCGGGGGCTGGTTCTACATCGAGGGCTGGGTGACGCTCGGCGAGGTCACCGCCGCCACCCTCTACGCGCAGCAGTTGATGGACCCGGTCGACCGGCTGCTTTCCTGGCTGGACGAGGTACAAGTCGGCGGCGCGTCACTGGCCCGGCTGCTCGGGGTGGCCGGGCGTCCCGGCGAGGGCGAGCGTCCGGGAGCCGCCGAGGGGCCACGAGCCGTCGAGCGTCCAGGAGCCGCCGAGGGTCCGGGAGCCGACCCGGCCGACGAGGGGACCGTGGCGGACCGGCGGCAGGACGGACCGGCGGACCGGCGGCTGGTCGCGGACGACGTGCGGTACGCCTATCAGCCGGGGCGGGACGTGCTGCACGGCGTCAGCCTCGCCCCGGTCCCGGGCGAGCGGCTGGCCATGGTGGGCCCCTCCGGGGCGGGTAAGTCGACCCTCGGCCGGCTACTCGCCGGGATCCACCGGCCGGGGAGCGGCTCGGTCACCGTGGGCGGCGTCCCGCTCGCCGACCTGCCGCTGACCGACCTGCGCGCCGAGGTCGCGCTGGTCACCCAGGAACACCACGTCTTCCTCGGTACGTTGCGCGACAACGTCACCCTGGTCCGGCCGGATGCGACCGACGAGCGGGTACGCGCGGCGCTCGACGCCGTCGACGCGCTGGACTGGGCGGAGCAGCTTCCCGCCGGGCTGGACACCGAGGTCGGCTCAGGCGGCCATCCGCTTTCCCCGGCACAAGCCCAGCAGCTCGCCCTCGCCCGGTTGGTCCTCGCCGACCCGCACACCCTGGTACTCGACGAGGCGACCTCGCTGCTCGATCCCCGGGCGGCCCGGCACCTGGAGCGCTCGCTCGCCGCCGTGCTGCGCGGCCGTACGGTGATCGCGATCGCCCATCGGCTGCACTCCGCGTACGACGCGGACCGGGTGGCGGTGGTGGAGGATGGCCGGATCACCGAGCTGGGCTCGCACGCCGAGCTGGTCGCCGCCGGCGGCTCGTACGCCGCACTCTGGCGTTCCTGGCACGGTGACTCCCGGTCCTGACCCGCGCCGCGTCCGAGCAATGATCCGCCGGAGGTGCCCGTGGTGGGGGTGGCCGGCGGGAAAGCCCGGCCGGGGAGAGTCGCTCAGCGGGTGACCGCCATGAAGGCCACCAGCAGCAGCAGGGTGGTGACGGCGACGGTGAAGACGATCAGCAGCTCCCGCCGGCTGCCGGTGCCGCCGCCCTCGGCCGGCTCGGGGGTGGCCGGCGCCGCCGGCAGGTCCCGGGTGACGACGGCCAGTTCCCCGAGGGTACGCGCGGTGTAGACCGCGCCGACCCGCTCGGAAAACTCATCCAGGCTCAACCGGCCCTGCTCGGTGTGCCGTTGCAGGTCGGCGACCACTCGTTGCCGATCGGAGTCGGAGGCGCGCAGTTGCCCATCCACGCCGGACAGCCTATTCCGCCCGGAGGAGTGAGGAAGGGCCCCCGCGACAACAGAAAGCGAGATGCGGGGCCCCTTCCTCACACCTCGAGCGGGTCGGCGAGCAGGTGCTCGAAGGCCAGTTCGGCGGCGCCGACCAGCGCCGCGTCCTCGCCGAGCTGCGGGGTACGCAGCCGCACCTGCTCGCGCGCGCTGGACAGGGCCAGGGAGTTGAGCCGGCTGCGTACCCGGGCCGCCGCCGCGAGGTAGACGTCCCGGAGGGTGCCGCCGAAGATGACCACCCCGGGGTTGAAGATGTTGACCAGGTTCGCCACCCCGAACCCGAGCCAGTCGCCGACCTGCCGGACCGCCGCCTGGGCGCTCGCGTCACCCCGGGCGGCCGCGTCGACCACCCGCAGGGCCGCCTCCCGGCCCGCGGTGTCGCCCCGGCCGGCCGCGAGCAGCAGGGCGTACTCGCCGATCTCAGTCTCCCAGCAGCCGTACGACCCGCAGTCGCACCGGCTGCCCCCGGGGTTGACCACCATGTGGCCGACCTCCCCGGCATAGCCGCCCTGCCCGGTCAGCCGGCGCCCGCCGACGATGATCCCGGCGTCGACGCCGACATCCCGGTGCAGGTAGATGACGTCGTCGAAGCCTCGGGCTGCGCCCCGGGCGTGCTCGGCGACCGCACTGGCGTCGGCGGCGTTGCTGACCAGCACCGGGCGCTCCTGCGGCAGCAGTGCACCGAGCGCCTCGGCCAGTCGGTTGTCCAGTTCGTCACCGCCGACCCAGCCGGCGCTCTCCGGCCGGCCCCGCAGCGCGTCGTCCGGACGGCGCAACCGGCCGCAGACCACCACCCCGCTGCCGACGTAGACCGAGCCGTCCGGTACCCCCTGGTGCATCTCCTTGACGAAGCCGGCCAGCAGCGGCACGCTCTCCACCGCAGGCAGCCCGGCGGGCCGCTCGGCCTGCCTGCGGTCCAGCACCACCCCGCCGAGCCCGATCCGGGCGGCCCGCAGCCGGTCCACCTCGATGCTGTACGCGTACGCGAAGACCCGCCCCGACTCGGGCCGGACGACCAGGGACGGCCGTCCGGCCCGCCCGGTCTCCCGGGGCGCCCGTTCGGTGATCAGCCCGGCGGCGGCCAGTTCGGCGGTGAGTGCGCCGATGGTGCTCCGGTTCAACCCGAGCGAGGTGGTCAGCTCCGCCCGGGAGGTGGCGCCGTGGATGTGCACGTACCGCAGCAGCGCGCCGAGATTCTGCCGGCGAATCTCCTCCTGGCTCGGCCCCGCGCGCATCGTGCCCCTTATCAGTTACCAGTCGCTCCGGCCCGACGTCGGGAGAGCGCGTCCACACTGGCCGCGAGCAGCAGCACCAGTCCGGTCACCACGAAGGTGAAGCCGGAACTGCGGCCGAGCAGCCCCATCCCGTTGTCGATGACCGCGATCACGGCGCCGCCGAGTACCGCGTCGACGATCCGGCCCTTGCCACCGAAGAGGCTGGTGCCGCCGATCACCGCCGCGCCGACCGCGTAGAGCAGGACCTTACTGCCCCCGGTGTTGGCGTCGACCGAGGTGGCCCGGCTGGCCGCCACGATGCCGCCGACCGCCGCCATCGCGGAGCAGATCACGAAGACCGAAATGCGGATCCGGTCCACGTTGATGCCGGCCCGCCGCGCCGCCTCCCGGTTGCCGCCGACCGCGTAGACGTGCCGGCCGTACGCGGTGCGTTGCAGTACGAAGGTCAGCACGACCAGCAGGATGACGATGATCGGCACCACGATCGGTACGCCCTTGAGCGAGACGAGCGCGTTGTGGCTGCGCTCCAGGTTCAGCAGGTACACGGCGACGCCGGCGATCGCCGCCAGTGAGCCGATCCGGATCAGCACCACGGCGAGCGGCTCGGTGACCAGCCCGCGCGCGCTGCGGTTGCGGTGCCGCAGCAGTTGCACGACGGCGTAGCCGGCGACGCCGAGCAGGGCCAGCGCCCAGCCGAGCCACGGCGGCATGTTCCGGTTGGCGATCGCCACCAGCACACCGTCCCGGACCGAGACGTTGGTGCCGCCCTTGATCAGCAGCAGCACGATGCCCTGGAAGGCGAGGAACGCGGCGAGGGTGACCACGAAGGACGGGATGCCGACCTTGGCCACCAGGAAGCCGAGTACCAGCCCGATCACCACGCCGGTGACGAGCGCGGCGGCGACCGCGACGTACCAGGGAAAACCCTGCAGGGTGACGAGCTGGGCGAGTACCGCGGCGCAGACCCCGCTGGCGAAGCCGGCGGAGAGGTCGATCTCGCCGAGCAGCAGGACGAAGACCAGCCCCATCGCGATCAGCGTCACCGCCGCGCCCTGGGTGAAGAGGTTGGCGAAGTTCCCCTCGGTCATGAAGTTCGGGCGCAGTGCGGTGAAGACGGCGCAGAGCACGATCACGCCGAGTACGGCCGGCAGCGCGCCCATATCGCCGCCGCGGACCCGGGCCAGGTAGTCCCGGAAGTGGCTGCCGACCGTGGGCACCGGAGCGGCCGGTGCCTCGACCGGTGACACAAGGGTGGTGGGAGGGGCGGCGCTCATTTGTCGACTCCTGCCCTCGTCGTCTCGGTGCTGGCTGGGGTGTCGAGCCTGCCGTTGCCGTTCTCGCCGGTCAGCCCGAGGCCGCCGCTGCGCCCGGCGGTGATCAGTTCGACGACCTGGGCGTGCGTGACGTCGCTGGTCCGCAACTGCGCCACCATCTGACCGAGGTAGAGCATGGCGATCTGGTCGGAGACGGCGAAGACGTCGTTCATGTTGTGCGAGATGAGTACGACGGCGAGACCGTTGTCGGCCAGCCGGCGGACCAGTTCGAGCACCTGGGCGGTCTGCGCCACGCCCAGCGCGGCGGTCGGCTCGTCGAGGATGACGATCCGGCTGTTCCAGAGCACCGCCTTGGCGATCGCCACGGTCTGCCGCTGCCCGCCGGAGAGGCTGGAGACGTGCTGCCGCAGCGATTTCACTGTCCGGACGGAGAGCCCGGCCAGGGTCTCGGCGGCCATCTGCTCCATCGTGGGCTCGTCCAGGACGAGGCCGCTGCGCTTCTCCCGGCCGAGGAACATGTTCTGCACGATGTCGAGGTTGTCGCAGAGCGCGAGGTCCTGGTAGACGACCTCGATGCCGAGCGTGGCGGCGTCCCGGGGGTTGTGGATCTGCACCGGTCGGCCCTCGAAGAAAATCTCGCCGCCGTCGGCCGAGTGGATCCCGGCGACGCATTTGACGAGGGTGGACTTGCCGGCGCCGTTGTCGCCGACGAGCGCGGTCACCTCGCCGGGGTTGACCGACAGGTCGACGTTGCGGAGGACCTGGACGGGACCGAAACTCTTGTCGATCCCGCGCAGCTCCAGCAGGGGTGTCGCGGACACTGGTTGGTCTCCTTTACACGGGTGTCCGGTGGCGGGTGCCGATCGCGGGGTTTCCGATCACGGGTCCGGTCCAGTTCTGTCGGGCGGCGAGGACGCCGCCCGGTACGGATGGTTCCGTACCGGGCGGCGTCCTCGGCGGGCCGGTCGAGCCCGATACCGTGGTCTCGGTCAGCTCACGCCGGCCTCGGCGCAGGCGGCGGCGAAGGCGTCCTTGCAGAGCTCTTCCTTGGTGACGTAGCCGTCGGCGACGACGTCCTTGACGTTGTCCTTGTAGATGGCCTTCGGCTCCAGCAGTACCGCCGGGACGTCCCGGTTGCCCTCCGGGTCCCGCACCGTGGTGGGCGCGGACTTCTTCTCGCCCTTGGCCAGCGCGATCGCCAGTTCGGCGGCGGCGTCGGCCTCCTGCTTGACCGCCTTGTAGACGGTCATGCACTGGTCACCGGCGAGGATGTTCTGCAGGCCCTGCACGGTGGCGTCCTGGCCGGTCACCGGGACCTTGCCGTTGAGCTTGTTCCGCTTCAGGACGGAGATGACCGCGTTGCCCAGCCCGTCGTTCGCGGCCAGTACGCCGTCGATCTTGCCGTTCTGCTGCGTCATCATCTGCTCGAAGATGGTGCCGGCCTGGGTGTTGTCCCAGGCGGGCACCCACTGGTCCGGGCCCTTGACGTACTCGCCGGCGTCGTACTTGGGCTGGAGCACGCTGTCGTAGCCGTTCTTGAACAGGGTGGCGTTGTTGTCGGTCTCCGAGCCGTTCAGCTCGGCGATGACCGGCTTCTTGACACCCTTGTCGGTCAGGCACTTGACCAGGCCCTCGCCCTGGAGCTTGCCGACGGCCTCGTTGTCGAAGCTGACGTAGTACTCGGCCGAGCCGCCGAGGGTCAGCCGGTCGTAGTCGATGGTGAGTACGCCCTGGCTCTTGGCCTTGTCCAGCACCGCCTTGCCGGTGCCGGAGTCCAGGTTGACGATCATCAGGACGTTGACGCCCTGGGTGATCATCTGGTCGGCGAAGGTCTGGAACTGCGCCTTGTCGCCCTGGGCGTTCTGGATGATGTAGTCGACGCCGGCGGCCTTGAACGCCTCCTCCAGGTACTTGCGGTCCGCGGTCTCCCAGCGGACCGACGAGGCGCTGTCCGGAAGGATGACGCCGATCTTCGGCTTTGCGTCGGCGCCACCGTCGCCGCCGGACTCGTCACCGCAGGCGGCGAGGCCGCCCGTGGTCAGCAGGCCCACGGCAGCGATGGTGAGGATCCCTCTGCGCATTGCACGGGTCCTTTCGGGGTGGGTGTGGTGTCTCGGTTCCAGCGGTGGTGCGCCGAGCGGGTCGCGGTGTTGCCCGGTGGCCTCCCCCCGTTGGGCTGCCTCGCCAGCGGCTCCGCCGGGTCGCGCTCCGCCGGAGTCTCTGATGGGCTGTGGCGACCGCCCGCATTACTTTTGTTGTGTCCGGCAACGTATTGCGCGAAGACTCTTCAGGGCAAGGTCACCGAGGTCACGAGTTTGTTGTTCCGGATAACAATTCAGCAACGTGCGGGACATCCCGGGATCGGACAGCGGCGATACGCCGGAAATGATCCTCTCCGGACCACCCGTGCCGACCGCCCTGGTCCCGGCCGGCCGGGATCGGGGCGCGGCGACCGGCGCGGTGGTGGCGCGGGTGAGCCGGATCAGGTCCGCCGGGGCGAGTTCGAGTCGCAGCCCTCGACGGCCCGTCGAGGCTCCGGAGCCGGCACCGGACGGCAGAGCAGCACCGTCGGGGCGCCGGCGATCCGGGTCAGCACCAGACTGATCGGCTCGCCGCCGGCCAGCCGCAGGTCGCGGCGGAGCCGCTCCGGGTCCAGCGCCGAACCCCGCTTCAGGATCTCCGCCCGCCCGACGTCGAGGTCCCGCAGCCGGGCCCGTAGCCGCTTCAGCGAGAACGGCAGCGACTCGCGCACCTCCAGGCACCGGGCGTACGGGGTGGGCCGGGCGGCGTCGGCGTAGACGTACGCGATCTCGGGGTCGGCGAGGGTGCCGTCGACCGTACCGGCGAACTCGGCGACCAGGTGCGCGCGGACCACCGCCGGGTCCGGGTCGTAGAGGTAGCGCCGGACCGGTCCGACCGGGGCCCGGCGGGTCCCGTCGCCGGTCAGCTCGTGCACCGCCGCCCCGGCCAGCAGGGTGGCCCGGCGCGGCGCGGTGGCGAGCGGACCGGACCAGACCGTCGCCTCGACCAGGTCGCCGTCGACGCTGACCCACTCGCCCTCGGCACCCGTCGGCAGCAGCCGGTGCGCGATCCCGGGCGCGACCTTGAAGACCGTCCGGGGGACCCGGTCGGTCAAACCGAGCAGGAAGTCCCAGGGCGGGGAGTAGGCCGCCGGGTCGAAGATCCGCCGGCCGGTGCCGGTGCTGCGCCGGGCCGGGTCGCAGAAGACCGCGTCGACCGGGTCGTCGAGCGCGGTGAGGTCGAACCGGGTCGCGTCACCGACGGTCACGGTGAACCGGTCGGCCACCCCGGCCGCCTCGGCGTTGGCGGCGGCCATCGCCGCGGTGACCGGATCGGCCTCCACGCCGTACACCCGGATGCCGGCCCGGGCGGCGGCGAGCGCGTCGGCGCCGAGGCCGCAGCCGAGGTCGACAAGGGTGCGCACCCCGGCGGTGCGCAGCCGGGCTGCCCGGCGGGCCGCGACCCCGGCCCGGGTGGCCTGCTCCAACCCGGCCCGGGTGAAGAACATCCGGGCCGCATCCGGGCCGAACTTGGCGGCCGCCCGGCGCCGCAGCTCGGTTTGGGTCAGCGCGGCGGCGGCCAGCCCGGCGGGCACCCCGGCGCGGCGCAGCGCGGCCGCCGCGGCCAGCGGGTCGCCGTCGGCCAGTTCGGCGGCGGTGGCCAGCGCGGTTCCCCCGTCCGGGGTACGCAGCGCGGCGAGCTGCTCGGAGTCCACCGGAGCATTGTGCCGGCCGGGCCTCCGGCGGCGTGTCGGGTTGGCACTCTCCTTGACGGAGTGCTAGCCGTCGGCATAACCTGCCGTTAGCACTCTCAAACCGAGGGTGCCAGCTTCCGGGCCGCTGTCCGGGGGCTGAACGCCAGGCGGACCGGCACCCGCGACGACGGACCCGCCCGGTGGCATGTGGCAGATTGACGCTGGTCGGCTCGCCGGCCGGCACAGAAACCAGTACCCCAGGAGGGTATGCCCGTGACTACCGCGACCAAGGTTGCGATCAAGCCGCTCGAGGACCGGATCCTGGTCCAGGCGAACGAGGCTGAGACGACCACGGCGTCGGGCATCGTGATTCCCGACACCGCAAAGGAGAAGCCGCAGGAGGGCACCGTCCTCGCTGTCGGCCCCGGCCGTTTCGACGACGACGGCGACCGGATCCCGGTCGACGTGAAGGTCGGCGACACGGTCCTCTACTCGAAGTACGGCGGCACCGAGGTCAAGTACGCCGGCGAGGAGTACCTGGTGCTCTCCGCCCGCGACGTCCTCGCCGTCATCGAGAAGTGATCTGACTGATCCAGTGACGCTGCCCCGGACCGGCCCTGCCGGGCCGGGGCAGCGCTCGTGAAGGGACCCTGTTAACACAATGGCGAAGATTCTGAGCTTCTCGGATGACGCCCGGCACCTGCTGGAGCACGGTGTCAACACGCTCGCGGACACGGTCAAGGTCACTCTCGGCCCGCGCGGGCGCAACGTCGTCCTGGACAAGAAGTTCGGTGCCCCGACGATCACCAACGACGGCGTGACCATCGCCAAGGAGATCGAGCTCACCAACCCGTACGAGAACCTCGGCGCGCAGCTGGTCAAGGAGGTGGCGACCAAGACCAACGACATCGCTGGCGACGGGACCACCACCGCCACCGTGCTGGCCCAGGCCATGGTCCGGGAGGGCCTGCGCAACGTGGCGGCCGGGGCCGGACCGGCCGCGCTCAAGCGGGGCATCGACGCGGCGGCCGAGAAGGTCTCCGCGGCCCTGCTGGAGAAGGCCGTCGAGGTGGCCAGCCGGGAGTCGGTCGCCAACGTGGCGACGATCTCGGCCCAGGACGCCACCATCGGCGACCTGATCGCCGAGGCGATGGAGAAGGTCGGCCGGGACGGTGTGATCACCGTCGAGGAGGGCTCGACCCTGGCCACCGAGCTGGAGGTCACCGAGGGCCTCCAGTTCGACAAGGGCTTCATCTCGCCGAACTTCGTCACCGACACCGAGTCGCAGGAGGCGGTGCTCGACGAGCCGTACATCCTGATCACCACCCAGAAGATCTCCTCGATCGAGGAGCTGCTGCCGCTGCTGGAGAAGGTTCTCCAGACCGCGAAGCCGCTGCTGATCATCGCCGAGGACGTGGAGGGGCAGGCGCTCTCCACCCTGGTCGTCAACGCGATCCGCAAGACCGTCAAGGTCTGCGCCGTGAAGGCGCCCGGCTTCGGTGACCGGCGCAAGGCGATGCTCCAGGACATGGCGATCCTCACCGGTGGCGAGGTGGTCGCCCCCGAGCTGGGCTACAAGCTCGACTCGGTCGGCCTGGAGGTGCTCGGCACCGCCCGTCGGGTGGTGGTCGACAAGGAGAACACCACCGTGATCGACGGCCGGGGCCGGGACAACGACGTCGCCGAGCGGATCACGCAGATCCGCAAGGAGATCGAGGCGTCCGACTCCGACTGGGACCGCGAGAAGCTCCAGGAGCGGCTGGCCAAGCTCTCCGGCGGCATCGCGGTGATCAAGGCTGGGGCGGCGACCGAGGTCGAGATGAAGGAGCGCAAGCACCGCATCGAGGACGCCATCGCCGCGACCAAGGCTGCGGTCGAGGAGGGCACCGTGCCGGGCGGCGGCGCCGCACTGGTGCAGATCGTCTCGGCACTCGACGGCGACCTCGGCCTGACCGGTGACGAGAAGGTGGGCGTCTCGATCGTCCGCAAGGCGCTGGTCGAGCCGCTGCGGTGGATCGCCCAGAACGCCGGCCACGACGGCTACGTGGTGGTGCAGAAGGTCGCCGAGCAGGGTTGGGGCAACGGCCTCGACGCCGCCGCAGGCGAGTACAAGGACCTGGCCAAGGCCGGCATCATCGACCCGGTGAAGGTGACCCGCAACGCGGTCACCAACGCGGCGTCGATCGCCGGGCTGCTGCTGACCACCGAGAGCCTGGTCGTGGAGAAGCCGGAGAAGGCCGAGCCGGCCGCCGCCGGCGGGCACGGCCACGGTCACGGGCACGGCCACCAGCACGGTCCGGGCTTCTGAACCGGCTCCGGGCCCGGATCGCGCTGATCCGTACCACCCGGTCGTGACACCGGGATCCGCGTGAGCGGTCCGGCGTGGAGAGGTCTTCCGCGTCCGGCCCCCGCTCACGCGGATCTTCGTTTCTGGGGTACCGGACCCGCCGGTCACACCACCGGCGAATCCCCTGACCCACCCTTCCCGCACCCGGGTACGGCCCGCGACACTGGTCGGATGAGGATGTTCCCGGATCCGGGCGGTGCCGGGGCGGCGATGGTCGGGGTCGGTCCTGGCCACCTGCCGCGCCGGTTCGGTGCGCTGGCCGGGTTGGCGGCCGCGGCCGTCGCGCTCGGTGCGGCCGAGGTCGTGGCGGTGCTCACCGGCGCGCGCTCGGCACCGCTGGTCGCGGTCGGCGGCGTACTGGTGGACCTGGCGCCCGCACCGCTCAAACAGTTCGCCGTCGACGTCTTCTACGTCTACGACAAGATCGCTCTCCTGGTCGGCACCGCCGTACTGCTGGCCGGGTTCGCCGCCCTGGTCGGGCTGGTCGCGGTCCGCTCGCTGCCCCTCGGGTACGCCGGGATCGCCCTCTTCGGCGCGGTCGGCGTACTGGCGGCGCTGACCCGCCCCGGTGCCGGCCCGGTCGCCGCACTGCCGTCGCTGCTCGGCGCCGTACTGGCGGCCGGCGTGCTCCGGCTCTTCGTCGCCGGCCCGCCCGGCCGGGCCCTGACCGCCGCCGGCCCGCCCGGCCGGACCCTGACCGCCGCCGGCCCGCCCGGCCGGACCCTGACCGCCGCCACGCCGGCAGCGGACCGGACAGGGCCGGGCGCGGCGGCCCCGCCTGCCCTGGGCGGCCGTGCTGATCCGGGGCCACCGGCCGGCCCGGCGGGCGGAACGGAGGGGACTCCGCTGCCGCCGTCCGTGTCGGCGTACCCGGACGAGTACGCCCGGCGGCGGTTCCTGACCGGTGTCGGGCTCGCCGTCGGCGCGGCGGCGGTGGGCGGCTTCGGCGGGCGCTGGCTGTCGACCCGGCGGGGTGTCTCGGCCGCCCGCGCGGCGATCGAGCTGCCGGCGCCGACCAGCCCGGCGGTGCCGGTACCGGCGGACGCCGACCTGCGGGTGCCGGGGCTCTCGTCGTACGTGACGCCGAACCGGGACTTCTACCGGATCGACACCGCACTGGTGGTGCCCCGGGTGGACCCGGCGCAGTGGCGGTTGCGGATCCACGGCCGGGTCCGCAACCCGATCACGCTGCGCTACGCCGACCTGCTCGCCCGGCCGATGATCGAACGGCACATCACCCTGGCCTGCGTCTCCAACGAGGTCGGTGGCGACCTGATCGGCAACGCCCGCTGGCTCGGCGTGCCGCTCGGGCCGCTGCTCGCCGAGGCCGGACCGCTGCCCGGGGCGGACCAGGTGGTGGGGCGCTCGGCCGATGGCTGGACCTGCGGCAGCCCGACCGGGCTGCTCACCGACGGCCGGGACGCGATGCTGGCCGTCGGGATGAACGGCGAACCGCTGCCGATCGAGCACGGCTTCCCGGTCCGGGTGGTGGTGCCCGGCCTGTACGGCTACGTCTCGGCCTGCAAGTGGCTGGTGGAACTGGAGTTGACCAGTTTCGCCGACTTCGACGCGTACTGGGTGCCCCGGGGCTGGTCGGCGCAGGGGCCGATCAAGACCCAGTCGCGGATCGACACCCCACGCCGGGGCCGGACGTTGTCGACCGGCCCGGTCACCGTCGCCGGGGTGGCCTGGGCACAGCACGTCGGGATCAGACAGGTGGAGGTACGCGTCGACGACGGCGACTGGCAGCCGGCGACGCTGGCCGCGACGGTCTCCACCGACACCTGGACGCAGTGGTCCTGGCGCTGGCTCGCCACCCCCGGCGAGCACACCCTCCGAGTACGTGCGACCGACGCCACCGGGGCGGTACAGACCGGCGAATCGCGTCCGGTCGACCCCGACGGCGCCACCGGCTGGCACACCATCACGGTCACGGTGACCTGAGTACCGGCCGGGTCAGGCGGAGCGCTGCGCCGGCACCGTCGACCGGAACGGCCGGCCGAGTCGGGCCTCCAGCCGGGCGATGTCCACCCGGCTCTGTCGGCGGTCGGCCAGGTCCTCCCAGCCGACGGCGAGCAGCCGGAGCCGCTCGGACTCGCTGAAGCCGCCCCACACCCCGTACGGCTCGCGTACGGCGAGGGCGTGGGCGGCGCATTCGGCACGTACCGGGCAGGCACCGCAGACCGCCTTCGCGTTGGCCTCGCGGCGGTTGCGGGACGAACCCCGCTCACCATCCGGGTGGAAGAACTGGGCGCTGTCTCGGCCCCGGCAGGCGCCAAGCCGCTGCCACTCCCACAGATCGACGATGGGTCCAGGCAGTCTGCGTACGTTCGACATCAGCACCCTCCCTCCGCGCGGCACCGCGATGACCTGCTCGGGTCGGAATCCGGGCGGCGGGCCGCGCAGGCGCACCGATCCGACCACGGGTCCCGGTACCCCGGGCGTGGACGACTCACACGTACTTGATCGCGCACTTCTGGCCCCGAAGCCGTTCCCCGGGGCGAATCGTCCAAAAAGTTTGTGGTTCATCCGTGGAAACTCATCATGATCACTCACTGGCGTGGTCTCCTCGTTGCGGAGAGGAGAGCACCGTGCGCACCGTTCTTGTCTGCGTCCGGACCCCGCTCGCGGCCCAGAACGTCGCGGCAGCGGCGGCCCGGCTCGGTTTGGCCGCCGCGGTCCGTACCGCGGTGTCCGACCCCGAGGCCATGCTCCGGCTCGCCGAGCGGCCGGCGGACGTGGTGCTCGCGGACACCGCGCTCACCCGCCCGGACAGCGTCGGCTTCACCCGGCGGGTACTGGCCCGGTCGCCCGGAGCGGCGATCCTGCTGCTCGGCGCCGAGGATCCGGGGGTCGCCGCGGCGACGATCGCGGCCGGCGCCCGCGGGCTGATCCAGGGCAGCGACCACGACCTGGTGAGCGTGGTGGCGAAGGCGATCCTGCTGCTCGGCGGCCGGTCCGGTCGGGGCGGTGCCGCGCTGGCCGGCGGCGCGCTGGCCGGCGGTGGCCAGGCGGGTGGCCCGGCCGGTGCGGGCCGGCCCGGTGACGGTGCCGGCCAGCCGGCGGCCGGCCAGCGGCTGGGCAGCGCGGTGCGGGCGCCGACCGGACCCGGCCGGGAGGGACCGGGCGCGGACGGACCGGGCGCGGGGCGCCCGCCGGGGGACGAGTCGACGGTACGCCGGCGGGACGACCCGCAGCCGCGTACCGGTGCGGGTGAGACGACCGGCGAGCAGCCGACCGGACCGGCGGTGGTACCGGCCCAGCGTGCGGACGACCCGAACGCGCCCACCGACCCGGCGACGGCGCCCGGCGCCGGTCCGGGGTACCCGGCGGAGAAGGCCGGCCCGGGCGGGCCCGGCGCGTCGGGGCAGGAGCCGGCCGGCGCCGAGGGCTCCGGCGGTGCGGCACGCCCGGTCCCGCCCCGCCGCCCGGTGCTGACCGAGCGCGAGATGCAGGTGCTGGTCGGGATGGCGGACGGGAAGAGCAACGCGGAGATCGGCCGGGAGCTCTTCGTCTCCGAGGACACGGTGAAGACCCACGCCCGCCGGTTGTTCCGCAAGCTCGGAGCCCGGGACCGGGCGCACGCGGTGGCGGCCGGGTTCCGCGCCGGCCTGGTGGCCTGACGGGTTCCGCGCCGGCCCGGCGGCCGGAGAGTGCCTGTTCGGCAGACCGGCCGGGCGGTCGGGTCGTTGGGCGGTCGGCCCGGCGGGATCAGCGCGGGGTCTCGGCCTCGCCCTCGCTCTCCTCGGCGGTCTCGGTCAGGGTGTCGTGCACCCCGTCCGCGTAGCCACGGGCGTATTCCCAGGTGACGTAGTGGTCCGGGTCGGGGTCATAGGCCGGCTCGTGCACCCGGGGCCGGCCGGAGCTGAGCAGGTGCCGCAGGTTGCCCCGGAGCAGGTCCCAGTCGAAATAGTGCGGTTCCCGGCAGTCCTCGCACTCGATCACGAGGCCGCGCACCCCGACCGGACCCAGCAGCGCCTGGTAGATCTCCAGGTCGGCGAGGTCCTCCAGCACGTCCTGTCGCTCGACCTCGCTGAGCGGGTCGAGTTCGGCCTCCTCGCCCGGGTCGTCAAGGCCGGCGGAGGGATCGGCGGGGTCACCGTTGAACGGGTCGATCGGCTCCTCGTGCACCCCTCCACCGTAGTCCCAACACCGCCCGGCGTGGTCACCCCTGGTGGCCTGTACCGCCGCTGTACCCGCGCCCGCGACGCCCGCCCCGCCGGATGGGTACGATGAACCATCGCGCCGTACCCGGGGCGAACCCCGGACACCGCCCTGCCGCCGGGCAACCTGTCCGACCAGCTCAGCGCCGACCGACCCTCGTCGGCGATGGCCGCAGTCGCGTGGGCGATGGCCGCAGCCGCGTCGGCGGTGATCGTTATCGACCGTCACAACAGCAGCAGGGGACACATCGTGGAGAACCGGCCCACCAACGACCTTCCGCTGGCCACCGACGCCGACCAGCTCGCCGGGCACCTGCCCGAACTGCCGGCCGGTTCGGCCCGGGTGGTGCCGCTCGGGCTGACCTTCGACGACGTGCTGCTGCAACCGGGCGAGTCGGAGATCATCCCGAGTCGGGTGAACACCCTGACCCGGCTCAGCCGCAACGTCAACCTCGCCATCCCGCTGGTCTCCAGCCCGATGGACACGGTGACCGAGGCGCGGATGGCGATCGCGATGGCCCGGCAGGGCGGCATCGGCGTACTGCACCGCAACCTCTCGATCGAGGACCAGGCGCTCCAGGTCGACCTGGTGAAGCGCTCCGAGGCGGGCATGGTCACCAACCCGGTCACCTGCGGCCCGGACGACACCCTGCGGGACGTCGACGCGCTCTGCGGGCGTTACCGGATCTCCGGCGTACCGGTGACCGACGCCCAGGGCACCCTGGTCGGCGTCGTGACCAACCGGGACATGCGGTTCGTCACCGACGGCGACACCCCGGTCCGCCAGATCATGACCCCGATGCCGCTGATCACCGGGCAGGTCGGGGTCACCAAGGAGGAGGCGCTCGACCTGCTGCGCCGGCACAAGGTCGAGAAGCTGCCGATCGTCGACCCGGACGGGCGGCTGCGCGGCCTGATCACCGTCAAGGACTTCGCCAAGAGCGAGCAGTACCCGCTGGCCACCAAGGACGACGCCGGCCGGCTCCGGGTCGCCGCCGCGGTGGGGGTCGGCGAGGACGCCTACAAGCGGGCCCGGGCGCTGGTCGAGGCCGGGGTGGACGTACTCATCGTGGACACCGCGCACGGGCACCAGCGAGCCGTGCTCGACATGGTCGGCCGGCTCAAGAAGGACACCGCCGCCGACGTGATCGGCGGCAACGTGGCGACCTACGCGGGGGCGAAGGCGCTGGTCGAGGCGGGTGCCGACGCGGTCAAGGTCGGGGTCGGGCCAGGCGCCATCTGCACCACCAGGATAGTCGCCGGGGTGGGCGTACCGCAGATCACCGCGATCATGGAGGCGGCCCGGGCCGCCCGCCCGGCCGGGGTGCCGGTGATCGCCGACGGCGGCATCCAGTACTCGGGCGACATCGCCAAGGCGCTGGTGGCCGGCGGCGACACCGTGATGCTCGGCAGCCTGCTGGCCGGCTCCGAGGAGAGCCCGGGCGAGCTGATGTTCATCAACGGCAAGCAGTTCAAGGCCTACCGGGGGATGGGGTCGCTGGGCGCGATGCAGTCGCGCGGGCAGGCCCGGTCGTACTCCAAGGACCGCTACTTCCAGGACGACGTGGCCAGCGAGGAGAAGCTGGTGCCGGAGGGGGTCGAGGGCCAGGTGCCCTACCGCGGCCCGCTGGCCCGGGTCGCGCACCAGCTCGTCGGCGGGCTGCGGCTGGCGATGGGCTACGTCGGCGCGGAGACCATTCCCGAGCTGCACCGCCGGGGGCAGCTCATCCGGATCACCGCCGCCGGTCTGAAGGAGAGCCACCCGCACGACATCCAGATGACGGTCGAGGCACCGAACTACCACACCCGCTGACGGTCGCGGCCTCCCCGCCACCACCCCCTTCTAACCTGGAGTGACCCATGCGTGACGTGGTCGAGATCGGGCTGGGCAAGACCGCACAGCGCGGCTACCACCTGGACGACATCGCGATCGTGCCGAGCCGGCGTACCCGGGACGTGGACGACGTCTCGACCGCCTGGCAGCTCGACGCGTACCAGTTCGGGATTCCCTGCGTCGGGCGCCCGTCGGACGCGACGATGAGCCCCGAGTCGGCGGTCGCCCTGGGCCGGCTCGGCGGGCTCGGGGTGCTGAACGTCGAGGGCCTGTGGACCCGGTACGAGGACCCGACCAAGGTGCTGGAGGAGCTGTCCCGGCTGGAGGAGGGCTCCGGGGCGACCCGCCGGCTCCAGGAGGTGTACGCCGAGCCGATCCGGCCCGAACTGATCGCCGAACGGGTCCGGCAGATGCGCGAGGGTGGCGGCACGGTCGCCGTCCGGGTCTCCCCGCAGCACACCCTGGCGCTGGCCCCGGTGATCCTGGACGCCGGGGTCGACATCCTGGTCATCCAGGGCACCATCGTCTCGGCCGAGCACGTCTCCACCACCGACGAGCCGCTGAACCTCAAGGAGTTCATCGCCGACCTCGACCTGCCGGTCGTCGCCGGTGGCTGCACCGACTACAAGACGGCGCTGCACCTGATGCGGACCGGTGCGGCCGGGGTGATCGTCGGGCTCGGCGGTGACGAGTGGTCGACCACCGAGTCGGTGCTCGGCATCCGGGTGCCGATGGCCACCGCGATCGCCGACGCGGCGGCGGCCCGGCGGGACTACCTCGACGAGACCGGTGGCCGGTACGTGCACCTGATCGCCGACGGCGACCTGCAGACCTCCGGCGACATCGCCAAGGCGCTCGGCTGCGGCGCCGACGCGGTGATGCTCGGCGAGCCGCTCTCGCTCTGCGCCGAGGCGCCGGCCGGCGGTGCCTGGTGGCATCCGGCGGCCAGCCACCCGAAGCTGCCGCGCGGCGCGTACGGGGTGGCCGACGAGCCGCTCGGCTCGATGGAGAAGCTGCTCTACGGACCGTCCGACGACCCGTTGGGCCAACTGAACCTGTTCGGCGGGCTGCGCCGGGCGATGGCCAAGTGCGGTTACCGGGACCTGAAGGAGTTCCAGAAGGTCGGGCTTGTCCTCGACCGGTGACCATCGCCGCTATCCTCCAGACGTGGTGGTCAGGTCGGGGCGGTCGGCGCTGGCCGGCGTGCTGGTGGCGCTGCTGGTGGCGCTCTCGGCCGGCGGCTGCACCGGTCGCCGGGACGAGTCGGCGCCCGAGGGCTTCCGACCCGGGGCGCCCGGGATCGGTGACCCTTACTTCCCGACCTACGGCAACGGCGGCTACGACGTCGCCAGCTACCGCCTCCAGGTCAGGTACGACCCGGCGACCGACGAGCTGACCGGTGACGCCAGCATCGAGGCGACCGCGACCCAGGACCTGTCCCGGTTCAACCTCGACCTGGCCGGGCTGACCGTCTCGTCGGTCCAGGTCGACGGCACCGACGCCGCGCACGCCCGGACCGGAAACGAGCTGGTGATCACCCCCGCCACCGGCCTCGGCCGAGGTGACCGGTTCGGCGTACGGGTGCGCTACTCCGGCAAGCCGGTCCCGATCACCAACGCCGAGCTGGGTAGCGGTGGGCTGCTGCACACCTCGGACGGTGCGATCGCGCTCGGCCAGCCGGAGTCGGCGAGCACCTGGTTCCCGGTCAACGACCATCCGCTGGACAAGGCGACGTACCAGGTCGAGGCGACCGTGCCGGAGGGGTTGGCGGCGTTGAGCAACGGGGTTCCGGGCGGCAGCAGCACCGACGCCGGCTGGACCACCTGGCGCTGGGCGGAGCGGGCCCCGATGGCCAGCTATCTGGTCACGCTGGTGATCGGGAGTTACCGGGTCAGCACCGGCACGCACGCCGGCAAGCCGCTGGTCACCGCGATCGCGGCGGACCTGCCCGCTGGCGGGCCGGCGGAGCGGTCGCTGGCCCGTACCGGCGAGATCGCCGACTTTCTGGCCACCAGGTTCGGCCCGTACCCGTTCGACGCGTACGGCGGGATCGCGCTCGCCGACAGCCGGATCGGGTACGCGCTGGAGACCCAGTCCCGCCCGGTGTACGGCCCGGCGTTCTTCACGGAGGGCCCGAACCTGGAGGTGGTGGTGCACGAGCTGGCGCACCAGTGGTTCGGCGACAGCGTCTCGATCGAGCGCTGGAGCGACCTCTGGCTCAACGAGGGCTTCGCCAGCTACGCCGAGTGGCTCTGGACCGAACACGACGGCGGGCCGAGCGCGCAGGCCAGGTTCGAGCAGGAGTACGCCCGCACCGACTGGGCGGAGCCGGCGCTGGACCCGGGCCCTTCGGAGATCTTCAGCCGGGCGGTCTACCAGCGCGGCGCGCTGGCCGTGCACGCGCTGCGGCGGACGGTCGGCGACGAGTCGTTCTTCCGGATCCTGAGGAGCTGGGCGGCGGAGAAGCGGGACGGCAACGCGACCACCGACGAGTTGGTGGCGCATGCCGAGCGGGTCGCCGGGAGGCAGTTGCGTCCGCTCTTCGACGCCTGGCTCTCCGGCACCACCGCGCCACCCCTGCCCTGACGCACCATGCGCTGAGGTACGCGGCAATGGTGGCGTGGGACTCGCCGTGACTCAATCGCCGAACACAGCGAGTCCCCACCGTCCCCTGTGCTCAGGCCGCGACGTAGCCGTTGAACACGTGGACTCCGTCGTGGGCACCGCTGGAGTTCGCCCGGTTCGTGTTGAAGTACAGCTTGCCGTCGCTGATTCCTACGCCTTCGATCTCGAACAGGGTGTATGCCGAGGACGTGATCCGGAAGGAGAGGTCGGTGGCTGCGGGCGCCGTTCCCGTCGTCGTCGGCGACACGTTCCGGTAGACGAGCACGATGCTGCGGTTCTCCTTGGTCAGCGGGTAGTAGAGGACCTTCTTGGGCGCGTCGTAGAAGAATCCCTGGTTGGTGAAGGTTCCCAGGTCCGGCACCGTCGCGCCGTTGACGAGGGCGCCGTCGACCTGCAGCTTGAACGCGTTGGTCAGCTCTATGGTCCCGGAGGAGGCGCGCAGCGGGAGACTGCCGTTGTAGATCGTCCGGCCACTCTTGAACATGAACGTGATGGTGGTGCTGGTGACCGAGACCCGGTGGACCCCGGACGGCGTCGCCACTGCCCCGTTGAGACGTAGCTGGTACGACCCGGCGTGGTAGTAGGTGGTGCCCTCGTACCGGAGCCGTACGAGCTGCGCGCCGGTCGCCTTCATGGTGACGACGAACATGTGGTGCTGCCCGTCGATGTCGACGATCGTCATGTCGTTCCCGTGCCCGAGCCACGGGTTGGTCGACGTGTTGTTCGTGCCGTTCGTCATCAGCACCCGCGCACCGGTGGTCTTGTGGACGCGGTAGATGACGGAGGTGTCGTCGTGATTGGTGCGGTTCTTGATGGAGTAGAGGTAGGTGGATCCGGCGACGAAGCCCTGTACCCCGGTGCAGCAGCTCGTGTTGGGCGTGCTGGCTATGGTGGTGTACGTGTTGTAATAGGCAGCTTGAGCCGCATTAGCAGGCAGGATCGCAAAACCTAGAACCATCACGACCAGAGTTGCCAGTCGTTTACCGAATCGCATGCCGTCCTCCCCGTTGTTCGACGACCCGGGGCCGGGTGCCTCGGGATCATCGAGGGCAGGCTATTGGGCGGCGGTAGGGCGGTCAAGGCGACGACGACGCGGTCAGTTCCGCACCACCAGTTTCGGATTGGCCGCCAGGTACGCGTCGGCCCGGCCGGCCCGCAGCTCGGCGATGAACTTCCGGCTGACCGGGGTGAGCTGTTCGCCCCGGTAGCCGCTGCCCCGGCCGACGCCGCTGCCGGGGAGCGCCACCAGGGTCATCGCCTCGGGGCGGAGCCGGCTGAGCGCGTATCCGAAGTCGACGATGTCCGAGCCGCTGCCGCTGGTGAAGGTCAGCGCGTCGCCGAGCGAGCGGACCACCTGGCGTACCCGGTCGGCGTCCCGGGCCAGGTCCTGGCTGAGGATCTTCACCAGCATCGCCC
This sequence comes from Plantactinospora sp. B6F1, assembly GCF_040120695.1. Classification (NCBI taxonomy): domain Bacteria; kingdom Bacillati; phylum Actinomycetota; class Actinomycetes; order Micromonosporales; family Micromonosporaceae; genus Plantactinospora; species Plantactinospora sp. B6F1. The sequence goes on from NZ_JBEEAC010000010.1 coordinate 136,696, forward strand.
TGATCAGCTGCTGCTGGTGTCGCTGCCGGGTGTAGGCGCCACCGGCCGTGTAGCGCTGCCGGGCGTAGTCCAGCGCCTGCCAGCCGGTCAGTGTCCGGCGACCCTTCTCGTAGACCATCTGCGGCCCGACGTAACCACCACCGCGGAGCGCACGGTGCGTACCGTCCGGTTCCCGGTGCCGGGAGACCACCCGCTGGTCGATGTAGAGCTCCACCCCGCCGAGGGCGTCGACCAGTTCGTCGAAGCCGCCGAAGGTGAGGACCGCGCCCGCGTCGAACCGCTTGATCCCGGTGTACGCGCTCACCGTCGCGGAGAGCAGTTGGAAGCCCTGCGCCGTGTCCGGGCGCTTGTCCCTGCCGGGTACCCGGCTGCCGTAGCTCATCGCGTGGGTCAGTTTGGTGCGTTCGCCGGGGAAGTTCGCCTTGGGAAAGCGGGGGATCTGGACGACCAGGTCGCGGGGGAGCGCGAACAGGTAGGCCCGATCGAGGTCCTTCGTGACGTGCAGGATCAGCACCGCGTCGGCGTGCGGCTCCCAGCCCGGTTTGCTGATCCGGGTGTCGACGCCGACCAACAGCAGGTTGAGCGGCCCCTTGATGTCGGCACCGGGCTCCGGGGTCGGGCTCGGGGTGGGCGACGGGGTCGGGGTGGTCGGTGCCGGCGTACCGGGCCGGGCCGTCTGCGCCGGAGCGGAGCCGCCCCAGAAGCGGCTGGCCGCGTATGCCGTACCGGCCAGCAGCACCGCGACCGCGACGGTCGCGGCGAGCCAGACCCTCCGGCGCCGCCGCTTCCGGCCGCTTCCGGCTGCCGGCCCGGCGCCGTTCGCGGGTACGCCGGTGGCGTTCTCCCCGTTGTCTGCCACGCGTCCACTTCCCCTCGGCCATGCGGTCTGCCAGGACCGGCCGTACTCCAATAGACGCATCGTCGGCCCGCCGACGTTGCACCGCCGAAAGCGCGGCAGCAGGAATCTTGGCGCAGTTGCGGCCTGGCGCGGTAGCTACCGGTCGGTAATGATGGCCGACATGGGGCGAACCGCCGGGGCTGATCCCACCGACAGCGCAGACCCACCCCCTGACGCCGTCGCCGATGTCAACGCCGTCGCCGATGCCGCCGACGCCGACGCCGATGTCAACGCCGATGCCGTCGCCGATGTCGACGTCGTCGTCATCGGGTCGGGCTTCGGCGGCAGTGTGGCCGCGCTGCGGCTGGTCGAGAAGGGCTACTCGGTCGCCGTCCTGGAGGCGGGACGGCGGTTCGCCGACCACGAGTTGCCGGAGACCTCCTGGCGGGTCCGCAGCTTCCTCTGGGCCCCCGCGCTGCGCTGCTACGGCATCCAGCGGATCACCCTGCTCCGTTCCGCCGGCCGGCGGTTCACCGGGGCACGGGGTGGCGGCACCGCGCCGGCGAAGGTGCTGGTCCTCTCCGGTGCCGGCGTCGGCGGCGGCTCGCTGGTCTACGCCAACACGCTCTACGAGCCGCTGCCCGCGTTCTACACCGATCCACAGTGGATTTCGATCACCGACTGGCGGGCCGAACTCGCCCCCCACTACGACCAGGCGAAGCGGATGCTCGGCGTGACGACGTACCCGAGGGAGACCTCGGCGGACCGGGCGATGCGGGCGGTGGCCGACCGGATGGGGGTCGGGCACACCTTCACCGCCACCCCCGTCGGGGTCTACCTGGGGCGGCCGGGACAGCGGGCGGCCGATCCCTACTTCGGCGGGATCGGGCCGGAACGGACCGGCTGCCTGCACTGCGGGGCCTGCATGACCGGCTGCCGGCACGGTGCCAAGAACAGCCTGGTCAAGAACTACCTCTGGTTGGCCGAGCGGCTCGGCGCGCAGGTCCGCCCGCTGACCACGGTGACCGCGGTCCGGCCGGCACCGTCGGGCGCCGGCTACGAGATCGAGACGGTACGCACCGGAGCATGGCCCGTCCGGCACCGTCGACGGATCCGGGCCGGTCAGGTGGTCTTCGCGGCCGGCGCGCTGCAGACCCAGCGCCTGCTGCACCGGATGCGCGCCGCCGGCGTGCTGCCGCACCTCTCGTCCCGGCTCGGCGCGCTGACCAGGACGAACTCGGAGGCGATCCTCGGCGCCACGGTGCCGTTGCGGGCCGCCCGGCGCGACGGCGTCGACTTCACCGACGGCGTGGCGATCACCAGCTCGTTCCACCCCGACCCGCAGACCCACGTCGAGCCGGTCCGGTACGGCCACGGTGCCAACCTGATGGGGCTGCTCCAGTCGGCCCTGGTCGACGGCGGCCCGCACCGCGTCCGGCGCTGGCTCGGCACCCTGGCCCGACGGCCCCGGACCTACCTGCCACTGCTCTCGGTCCGGGACTGGTCCCGGCGTACCGTCATCGCGCTGGTGATGCAGTCACTGGACAACTCGCTGACCGTGCACTACCGCCGTGGCCGGCTGGTCACCGTGCCCGGCCACGGGGCCGCGAACCCCACCTGGATCCCGGCCGGCAACCGGGCCGCCCGGCTGCTCGCCGAGCGGATCGGCGGCGTTCCGGGCGGGTCGGTGACCGAACCGTTCGACATGCCGGTCACCGCGCACCTGCTCGGCGGGGCGGTGATCGGGGCCACCGCCGCCGACGGGGTGGTCGACCCGTACCACCGGGTCTTCGGGCACCCGGGACTGCACGTGGTGGACGGGGCGGCGGTATCGGCAAACCTCGGGGTGAACCCGTCGCTGACCATCGCCGCCCAGGCGGAGCGGGCGATCTCGTTCTGGCCCAACCAGGGGGATCCGGACCCCCGGCCCCGGCTCGGCACGGCGTACGCCCGGATCCCGCCCGTCCCGCCGCGCCACCCCGCGGTCCCGGCGGACGCCCCGGCCGCACTCCGCTGGTGAGCCACCCCGTGCGGCGGTTTCCGGGACGGCGGCCGCGCTGAGTAGGCTTCGTACACATGAACACGCCGCGCCCGGTCCTGGTGGTGGACTTCGGAGCCCAGTACGCCCAGCTCATCGCCCGCCGTGTCCGGGAGGCCCGGGTCTACTCCGAGATCGTCCCGCACTCGACGCCGGTGGCCGAGATCCTGGCCAGGGATCCGGCGGCGATCATCCTCTCCGGCGGCCCGGCCAGCGTCTACGCGCCGGGCGCCCCGCAGGTCGACCCGAAGCTCTTCGACGCCGGGGTGCCGGTCTTCGGCATCTGTTACGGCTTCCAGGCGATGGCCCGGGCCCTCGGCGGCACGGTGGCCCGCACCGGCGGCCGGGAGTACGGCGGCGCCACCCTGCGGGCCCGGTCCGACGCGACCGCCCTGCTCCGGGATCTTCCGGCCGAGCTGTCGGTCTGGATGAGCCACGGTGACTGCGTGACGGAGGCGCCGGACGGGTTCACCGTGACCGCCGAGTCACCCGGGGCACCGGTGGCGGCCTTCGAGGATCTTGCCGGCCGCCGGGTCGGCACCCAGTTCCACCCCGAGGTGGGGCACACCGAGCATGGCCAGCGGATGCTGGAACGCTTCCTCTACGAGGTGGCGGGGATCGAGCCGACCTGGACCCCGGAGAACATCATCTCGGAGCAGGTCGCCGAGATTCGCGCCCGGGTCGGCGACAGGGAGGTCATCTGCGGCCTCTCCGGCGGGGTCGACTCGGCGGTGGCCGCCGCGCTGGTGCACCGGGCCGTCGGTGACCAGCTCACCTGCGTCTTCGTCGACCACGGCCTGCTCAGGGCCGGCGAGGCCGAGCAGGTCGAGAAGGACTATGTGGCGGCGACCGGGATCAGGCTGAAGGTGGTCGACGCGGCCGACCGGTTCCTCGGCGCGCTCGCCGGGGTCACCGACCCGGAGCAGAAGCGCAAGATCATCGGCCGGGAGTTCATCCGGGTCTTCGAGGCGGCGGCCCGGGAGGTGGCGGCCGGCGGCGACGTCGAGTTCCTGGTGCAGGGCACCCTCTATCCCGACGTGGTGGAGTCCGGTGGCGGCTCCGGTACCGCCAACATCAAGTCGCACCACAACGTCGGCGGTCTGCCGGAGGACCTGAGGTTCTCGCTGGTCGAGCCGTTGCGGACGCTCTTCAAGGACGAGGTACGCCAGCTCGGCGTGGCGCTGGGGCTGCCCGAGGCGATGGTCTGGCGGCACCCGTTCCCCGGCCCGGGGCTGGCGATCCGGATCATCGGGGCGGTGGACCGGCAGCGGCTCGACCTGCTCCGGGCGGCGGATCTGATCGCCCGGGAGGAACTCACCGCCGCCGGTCTCGACCGGGATGTGTGGCAGTTCCCGGTGGTGCTGCTCGCCGACGTACGCAGCGTCGGGGTGCAGGGTGACGGACGCAGTTACGGGCACCCGGTGGTACTCCGGCCGGTGTCGAGCTCCGACGCCATGACGGCGGACTGGTCCCGCCTGCCGTACGACGTCGTCGCCCGGATCTCCACCCGGATCACCAACGAGGTCGCCGAGGTCAACCGGGTGGTGCTCGACGTGACGAGCAAGCCGCCGGGCACCATCGAGTGGGAGTGACCGCGGCTCACCCGGGATGGCGCGGGTGTGACGCGCTGTCGCCGAACGCCTCGGTCGGCCCCTCGGCGCCAGCCTCTCCGTCAGGAGCGGGCGGAGCCGTCGGCGGGGTCGGCGGAGCGGTTGGCGGGGCCGGCGGGGCCGTTGGGGCCGCCGACGAGGTCGGCGGCGTGCCCGGCGTGGTCGGCGGGGCGGGCTGATCGGTCCGCGGGCCGCCCGGCCAGGTCGGTGGCCAGACCGGGCCGGTGCCGGGCGGGTGCGGCCAGGCGGGCGCGTTGGCCGGCTCCTCGGGCATCAGGAACCAGAGCACCGGGTACGCCAGCAGGCCGAGCCCGCCGGTGAAAACCGCCACCGCGGCGAAGACCACCCGGACCAGGGTGGGGTCGACGTTGAAGTAGCGACCGAGGCCGCTGGCCACACCGGCGATCATGCGGTCCGTGGTCGGTCGACGGAGCTGCTTGTACGGAGGTTGGTTGAGTGGTATCTGCGTCATGTCTCCACGGTCCGCCGAGACGGCCGCCGCGTCCTCGGTGACCGCCCGGATAGCGACCCTGACGCTTCCCTGACCGGTGCCACCGGCGCTCATCACGGCCGGGCCCAGCAGCCCGATGCCCGGTGAACTGTCAGGAATCCGACTCTTTTTGTGGCCGGGTCGGGCCGTCAAGGGAGAATTCGGCCCTGTGACCCCCGCGCTGGAACCGATCCGCAAGATCGCTGCGTACGCGATTTGCACCGATTCAACCGACCGGGTGCTCCTGGTCCGGGCCTCCTCCCGGTCCGGAACGCCCGGTGTCTGGTCGCTGCCCGGCGGTGCCGTCGACCACGGGGAGGACCCGAACCACACGGTGGTGCGCGAGACCGCCGCCGAGACCGGGCTCTCCGTCTCCGTCGTCGGCCTGCGGGACGTCCTCGCCGACATGAGATCGCTGCCGCACCGCGGTGTGACGATCCACACCGACCGCCTGCTCTACCAGGTCTCCGTGCGCGGTGGCACGCTCTGCGACCGGGTCGGTCAGCCCACCGACCTCGCCCGCTGGCACACCCTGGAAGAGGCGGAGAAGCTGCTGCTGCGGCCGTTCACCGCACGAGCCCTGGGCCTGCCCGGCGGGCCCGTCGACCTGCGGCCGGAGGAGGCGCCGGAGTTCCCGTCCTTCCACGCCGTACCCGGGCCGGACGGGCTGCACCGGGCGCAGCGCTTCGCCGCGTACGCGGTCGCCACCGATCCGGACGGCCGGGTGCTGCTGACCCGGGTTGCCGACGGTTATCCGGGGGCGGGCTGCTGGCACCTGCCCGGCGGCGGAACCGACTACGGGGAGCAGCCGGGCGCGGCACTGATCCGGGAACTGGTCGAGGAGACCGGACAGCGCGGCCGGCTGGTCGAGCTGATCGGGGTGGCGAGCCACCGGGACGCCGCCTCGCTCGGCCCCGAGGGCTATCCGATCGACTGGCACGGTGTTCGCGCCTTCTACCGGGTGGTCGTCGACTCGCCCGCCCCGCCCACCGTCGGTGACGTCGGCGGCTCCACCTCCGAGGCCCGCTGGTTCGGCCGGGAGGAGTTGGAGGCGCTGCCGGTGGACCGGCTCACCGAGGTGACCGCCGAGGCCGTCCACGCGGCCCGGCTCGGCTGACCGCCGCCGGTTCCCGACCCGCCCGTGCCGGCGGTCGCCCCGACCGGCATGATCGGTGCGGCGTGCGGGAAGGTGGCGGCAGTGCGGAGATGGCGGCGGATCGGGGCGTACGGGCTGTGTCGGGACGGCGAGCGGGTGCTGCTCGCCCGCGGGTCCGCGACCGCACGCTTTCCCGGCGTCTGGCAACTGCCCGGCGGCGGCGTCGAGCATGGGGAGCATCCGACGGCGGCGGTGTGCCGTGAGTTCGTCGAGGAGACCGGACTGACCGTCGAGGTGACCGGGGTACGGCTGGTGCTCGCCGACGTCGTCCGGCTGGCCGGCGTCGAAGGGCCGGTGGCCGAGCACACCGACCGGATCGTCTACGACGTCGTACCGACCGGCGGCACGCTCTGCGTCGAGGCGCGCGGGAGCACCGACGAGGTCGCCTGGGTCACCCCGGCGGAGCTGGCCGGGCTGACCCTGATGCCGTTCACCGCCGAACTACTCGGCCGCCCGGCAGAGCCGCTGCCGGAGAGCACCGTTCCCGTGACGGACGTACCCGTGACCGACGTGCCCGTGACGGACGGCCCCGTGACCGGTGGGTCGGCGCCGACGGAGGGGGCGATGCGTCCGGCAGCGGTCGACCGGTATCAGCGTTTCGCGGCGTACGGGCTGGCCACCGATCCCGCCGGCCGGATCCTGCTGACCCGGATCGCGACCGGGTTCCCCGGAGCCGGCCGGTGGCATCTGCCCGGCGGCGGTACCGACCATGGCGAGCAGCCGGTCAGCGCGCTGCTGCGGGAGCTGGTCGAGGAGACCGGACAGCTCGGCCGGGTGACGGGCCTGCTGCACGTGTCGCACCGGCACAACACCGCCGAGTTCGGCCCCGAGGGCCGGTCGCTGGACTGGCACGGGGTCCGGGTGATCTACCGGGTCGAGGTCGACGCGCCCACCGAGGCGAAGGTGACCGAGGCGGCGGGTGGCTCGACCGAGACGGCCGGCTGGTTCTCCCGGGCGGAGCTGGCGGAGCTGCCGCGTACCGAGGTGGTCGACGCGGCGTTGTCCCGGCTGTAGGGGAGGATCGGGCCGGGACGCAGAACGCGAGAACCCCTCGTGAAACGATGTCCGTGACTGGTTCGGCTAGAGTTGCGGACAGGCCCGAAACCGGGCCACATCCGGGGATAGCTTCCCGGATGAGAGGTCTGAGCACCTCGGGTGGTTTGGGAGAAAGATCCCTCATACAGCTATCGCCAATCCCTGTCGTCTGTGCGATGGTGTAGGCCGCAATTGGTTGCCGGCCAAGGAGTCCCGGCGCCCGATGGCGCTTGGGCGGGTGCCGCCACGGTGGCGGACCAGTAACCCGGTGATGGAGGAATCGTGCCGAGAGCCCCTTGGCGTCGGCGTCGTACGTCGGACAGCCCGCGCCCGGCAGGGCGTCGCTGGGCGGGGCCGCTGCGCCGCAGCGGCACGTTCGCCCGGCAGGTGTTGCTGGTCCGGGTGGGACGCCGGGAGCACGAGCTGGACGCCGCCGGCGCCAGCACACTCATCCGGGCCGACCGCCGCTTCCCCGAGGACTCCGTCCCACTCGACCCGTACGGTGTCGGTCGGCTGACCGCCGCCGAGATCGAGGCCTCCGTCCCGGTGAGTCCGGTCGTCGGTCCCGCCGACCCGGTCGACGCCCCCGGCCCGGCGATGGCGATCCCGCTGCTGCCCGGCGAGCGGAGCATGGCCCGCCGGATCAAGTTCGCCGTGGTCAACGCCTGCACCCTGGCCAGCCTGACGCTCGGGCTGCTCGCCATCTTCCAGGCGATGCAGGGCGATGTGCGGGTCGCGGCGTACTGCCTGATCGCCTGCGTGGCGTTCGACGGCCTCGACGGGGCGCTGGCCCGCAAGATGGGCGTGGCCAGCCCGTTCGGTGCCCAGATGGACTCGCTGGCCGACATGTGCTCGTTCGGCCTGGCCGCCCCGGTGGTGGTCTACGCCTCCCTGGTGGGTTCGGTCTCGACCGCCGCCGCCGGGGTGGCCTGCGCGCTTGTCGCGGCCTGCGCGGCGATCCGGCTCGCCCGGTTCAACGTCTCGCCGAAGGACGGGCGGTTCTTCTGCGGGGTGCCGACCACGATGGCCGCGGCGGTGCTCGCCCTGGCGGTGCTGATCGGGCTGCCGGTCTCCGGCGAGGTGCAGGTGGCCGGCGTGGGCCTGCTCGCCTTCGCGATGGTCTCCAGCTTCCCGTACGCCAAGCTCGCCCGCCTGATCAAGCTGCCGCCGTGGCTCTGGCTGGCCCCGGTGATCGGTGCCCTGATCGACATCCGGCTCACCTTCGCGATTCTGGTGGTCGGTTACCTGGTCAGCGGGCCGTTGCTCTGGTGGCGTCAGCGCCGCACGGCCTGACCCGGCCCACCGCTACCATCCCGCTGCCGTTGGAGAGCCGCGCCCGGAGAACGTCGCCGCCCGAGCGGCTGCGGTGAGCGAGAGTCCGCCGCCGGCGAGCCCGGCGGCGGACGGAAGCCACAGGTCCGGCCCGGCGGCGGACGGAAGCCACAGATCCGGTCAGCGCCAGCGGGCGATCACGGATGATCCGCCGATGACCCGTTCGCCCGGACCGACCACCGGCTCGGCCGCGTCGGCGGGCAGGTAGACGTCGGTACGCGAACCGAACCGGATCAGACCGAACCGCTCGCCCCGGGCCAGCAGCGCCCCGATCGGCGCCCGCTGCACGATCCGCCGGGCGATCAGCCCGGTCCGCTGGGCCACCACCACCGTGCCGTGGTCGGTGTCCAGCACCGTGTACGCGGCCACGTTGTGCTCGGCGTCCGGTTTCATCGCGGCCGCGAAGCCACCGTCCGCGACGAAGTAGTCGACCACCTTGCCGGCCACCGGTGAGCGGTTGACGTGCACGTCCAACACGGAGAGGAAGACGGCGATCCGGAGGAACTCCCCGTCGCCGAAGCGCTCGTCCCGGAGCCGCTGCACCGAGAGCACCTGACCGTCGGCGGCGGCGACCACCGCGGACTCGTCGTCCGGAATGTCCCGCTCCGGGTCGCGGAAGAACGCGGCCACCGGGCCGGCGGCCAGCGCCGGCACCAGCCAGAGCCGGGACTTGGGCCGGGTGACCCGGGTGAGCGCGGCGATCCCCAGCGCGATGCCGGCCGCCGCCACTCCGTTCGAGTCGATGTGCAGCCCGCGGGTCAGCCGAATGCTCGACGTACGGTGGGCCGGCGCCAACCGGGCCGCCACCGAGACGTCGGCCGGGGTGAACCGGAGGCGGTGCACGCGGAGCGGGGGCTGGTTGACCAGGACGAGGTCGGTACCGACGCCGAAGAGCGCGCTCTGCCGTTCCAGTTCGCCGACCGCGCCCGCCGCCCGACCCGGCAGCGCGGGGACCAGCACGCTGAGTACGCCACCGTCGGTCAGGTACTTGGCGAGCCCGTCCAGCGTCGTCCGGGTCTCCTCGGCGCTGCCGGTCAGCGGTTCCGCGGCGATCACCACGTCCGCCGCGTCCGCCTCGGCCAGCGAGTCCGCGACCCGTACGCGTTGGGCGATCCACCGACCGAGGGCCGGAACGTGCTCCCGGAGCTGATCGGCGGCGAGTGTGTCCACCGGCACCACGGTGAGTACGTCGCCGGGCAGCAGCGCGTCGACCGCTGCGGCGAGTACGGACGAGTCGGTGCTGACCCCGACCAGCAGGGTGGTCTTGGGACCGTGGTGCCGGGACATCTCGGTGGTGAGGACGCGGGCGGCGCGCTCGCCGACGCGGACCGGACGGCCTGGACCGGTGGCGCGTACGGCGGGGGACTGGGTCATCTCGGGCGGGCTCCTCGCGAGGTAAGGACGGGCGGCGGCCGATAGCGGCGCGGGCTACGAGGTGGGGCGGTTCCGGCGGCCGGTGCGGACCGGCCGGCAGAGGCGCCAACCTCCGCCGGCCAGTTTAGGCACCGCCTGACCGAGTCGCACTGATCGCGCCGGTGGCTTGTGACGTCACGCCGGCCGCTCGTCGCGCCGGTCCGTCGCGGTGGCCTCCCCGGCCGACGACTGCGGTGGTGGGTGGGCCGGCCCGGCAGCGCCCCCGTCGATTCGCTCGGTCGTGTCCCCGTACAACGGTTCGGCGGCGTCCCGGTCGATCGGTTCCGTGCTGTGCCCGCTGGCGTCCCGGTCGATCGGTTCCGTGCTGTGCCCGCTGGCGTCCCGGTCGATCGGTTCGGTGGTGTCGCGGTCGAACGACTCGGTGTCCCGGTGGAACGACTCGGTGGTGTCGTGGTCGAACAGCTCGGTCGGGTGCCCGTGGGGCGACCCGGCCGGGTTCTGCTCGAAGAGCGAACCGAGGGACGCGTCGGCCGATCCGGTATCGGCGGTCGAGGTGCCGGTCGGTGCGGCCGGGGATCCGGGACCGGCCGCGTCCGGCACCGCCGCCGGCTGCCGCCCGGACCGGTTGGCCCGGAGCGCACCGATCAGGCCCAGCGCGCCGACCCCGATCAGACCCGCGGCCACCAGCCAGCCGATCGCCGGCAGCGTGAGGCGCGTGAGCTGCGCGAACAACCACCAGGCGGTGATGCCTAGGAAGATCAGGGCGAACGTCAGTGACACCCCGTCGGTCCGGTGCGCCTTCATCGGAAGCCGCCCGGAAGGCCCCTGGCATCAGCCACGGGGAGGGAACGGCGGTCGGGCGCGGTGGTTGCTGTCGGCATGGCGTCGACTCCTCCGTGTCGGCGGAACTGTCGGGTGCGGCTGGGGTGCTTGCGGACGTGGACGAGACGGTGCGGTACACCTTCCGGCTGCCGTGACGAAGCGTTAACGAGTCACCTCCGCGCTGGCGGCGTTGACCGTCAGGTCGAGCAGCAGCTTGCCGCCACCGGGACCGTCCTCGCCGAGGTCGGTCACCACCCGTTGACTGCCGTCGAAGTTGCTGTACCTGCGGTCCATGATCAGGGCGTCGCCCGCGTTGACGTCCAGTCGGACGGTCAGGTCGACGGTGGGTGGCAGGATCACCCTCACCTCGCCGAGGCTGACGTCGACGCTCACCCGGGCGTCCCGGTCGATGAAGTCGATCCGGGTCAGGTCGAGCGTGGCGTTGCCCAGCCGGGTCTCGTAGCGGTCGGCCATCACGTCGTAGCTGGCCGGCGTCCAGAACACGTTCTCCTCACCGCGTAGTCGGGTGTAGGACTCGGCGACCGTGGAGATGCCGAGCGCGCAGGCGGCGACCAGCCCGAGGGCGATCAGCCATCGGGCCCGGCCGAACCAGGCCCCGACCAGCAGCCCGAGGGCGATGGTCACCAGCACGGCGGCGAAGTAGGTGGAGGGCTGCACCGGGATCGCGTTGGTCAGGTCCAGGATCGCGACCAGGCCGATCGCCACGAAGATCAGCGAGAAGGTGGCGGGACCCAGCGCGGACCGTTCACGAGGCCGTTTCGGGGGCTTCGTCTTGGTCGGCGGCGGCGGCGGTGGCGGAACCGGTGCCGGCCGGGTGGCGTACGGACCGTGTGGCGCGAACGGTGCCCGGTAGCCGCCCGGTGGTAGGGGAGGCACCGGGGGTACGGCGGCGGGGTGATGCCCGGTCGGTACGGCCACCGATGGGGAACTGGCCGGCCAGGCGGGGGCCGGCGGTGGGGCCGAGGGGGCCGTCGCGGGTCCGCCCGGGTGGCCCGGTGCGGCGGTCGGCTGTGGCGGGTACCACCCCGGGTGTCCGGGCGCAGCCGGCGGAGGAACCGCCTGACCAGGTCCCGGGTACTGCTGGCCCGGTCCCGGGTACTGCTGCCCCGGTGGCGGCGGCCCGGCACCCGGCTGCCAGTACGGCTGGTTCCGGTTCCGGTCCCGGTTGAGCAGCAGCGCGCCGCCGATCAGCACGGCCGCGCCGAGCAGGACGGCCCGGTAGGTGTCGGTCACGATGAAGCCGAACATCACCGCCGCGACGATGCCGAGCACCAGCACGGTGACCGGGGACATGCTCGACCGGCCCCGGCCGAGCATCGACTCCACCGGCGAGGCGGTGTCCCCCTCGGAGGGGATGATCAGCCAGGCCGCGAGGTATACCAGAAGGCCGATCCCACCGAAGAATCCGAGCACGGCGAGGAGTACCCGCCAGAGGATCGGGTCGCTGTTCGTGGCCCGGCCGAGGGCGGCGCAGACCCCGGCCAGGTAGCGTCCCTCGGTCGGCCGGACGAGTCCGTACCGGTAGGCGAACCCGAACTCCGGCGGCGGCCCGCCGGCTCCCGGTGGCGGCGCTCCGGGCGGCGGTGGCGCGCCGGCTCCGGGTGGCGGTGGCGCGCCGGCTCCGGGTGGCGGTGGCGCGCCGGGTGGCGTTGGCCAGCCGGTACCCGGTGGCGGTGCGTCCTGTGGCGCGGCCCGCTCCGGGCCGGCGGCGCCGGGGTCTGGCGTGCCCAGCGTCCCCTGGCTCGGGCCGGGGTTGTCCGCTGGGTCGGGGCCGCCCGCCGGGCCGGGCGTTCCGCGGGCGGCGGCGGCTTCGTCGGTCATGGTTCGATCCTCCGCTGTCGCCGGTCCGGCCGGCCTCAGGCGACAACCCTGAGCCCACCCTGAGATATCCCACGGGCGAAGTCCGGGGAGTCCCCATGGCTGTCGGGCCGGCCAGCGTGTGACGATCGGAGCGTCGGTGGAACGGGACGTGATGCGGCAGCTCAGCGCACGCCCACCCCACCGCCCGAGACGACGAGGAGATCGAAGATCCGCGCCACGACCGAGCCACCCCGCCTCTACCGGGCCCGCGACCACCGGATGGTCGCCGGCGTGGCCGCCGGGATCGCCCTGCACCTGGGCATCCGGGCGGTGTGGGTACGCGTGGCGTTCCTCCTGCTGCTCGGGTTCAGCGGGCTCGGCCTGCTGCTCTACGCGGCGTTCTGGGCGGTGGTGCCGCCGTTGCCAGGTGGCACCCCGCCCCGGCGCAACGTCTTCCAGCTGCTGCCGTTCGTGGCCATCGGGCTCGCCGTGATCCTGATCGAGGTGCTTGCCTTCAAGTCCGACGGGGTGGCCGGGACCGCGGGCTGGCTGGTCTCGATCATCGCGGTCGGCGCCGGGGTGATCTGGCACCAGTCCGCGCCCGAGCGCCGCTGGCAGTGGGACCGGTCGCTGCCGGTGCCGTGGCTCGGGGCGGTGGTGGCGGAGAGCGACCGCCGGGCCTTCGTGCTGCGGTTCATCGGTGGCGGGATACTGGTCGCGATCGGCCTGATCGGGGTCGTGGCGGTCTACCGCCCGCAGGGCAACTTCGATGCGGTGATCAACGGGGTGATCTTCGCCCTGGTCGCGCTCGCCGGGGTCGGCGTGGTGGCCGCACCGGTGCTCTGGCGGACCTACAACCAGTTGCGGGCTGAGCGGGAGGGGCGGATCCGCGAGCAGGAGCGGGCCGAGCTGGCCGCGATGATCCACGACCAGGTGCTGCATACCCTCGCCCTGATCCAGCGCAACGCGGCAGACGTCAAGACGGTGCAGCGGCTCGCCCGGGGGCAGGAGCGCTCGTTGCGGAGCTGGCTCTACAAGCCGACCGGCTCGCCGACCGAGCGGTTCGCCGCAGCGCTGGAGCAGGCCGCGGCCGAGGTGGAGGACACCTTCGCGATCACCGTGGAGACGGTGGTGGTCGGCGACAGGGAGACCGACGAACGGGTCGGCGCGCTGGTGGCCGCCGCCCGGGAGGCGCTGGTCAACGCGGCCCGGCATGCCAAGGTGCAGACCGTCTCGCTCTATGCCGAGGTCGAGCCGGAGCAGGTGAGCGTCTTCGTCCGCGATCGCGGCGCGGGGTTCGACCCGACTACCGTTGAGGGACACCGGCACGGCGTACGCGGCTCGATCATCGGGCGGATGAAGCGGCACGGCGGGCGGGCGGAGATCCGCAGTACGCCGGGGGACGGCACCGAGGTGAGACTCTTCCTCCCGATTCCTCGGGAGGGCGCGGCACCAGGGAAGGACAGGTAACGATCATGGTCGAGCCGACGGAGCCGGTGCGGGAGGCGACGCCCGAGCCGCGGCCGCTGCGGGTGTTTCTCGTCGACGATCACGCGATGTTCCGGGCCGGCGTTCGCGCCGAGCTGGGGACGCACGTCGAGGTGGTCGGCGAGGCCAGCACGGTGGCCGAGGCGATCAGCCGGATCGCCGCCACCGAGCCCGATGTGGTGCTGCTCGACGTGCACATGCCGGACGGAGGGGGCCGGGCGGTGCTGGAGGCGGTCCGGCGTACCCGGCCGGAGGTGCGGTTCCTGGCGCTCAGTGTCTCCGACGCCGCCGAGGACGTGATCGGGCTGATCCGGGCCGGTGCCCGGGGATACGTCACCAAGACCATCTCGCCGGACGAGTTGACCGCCGCGATCCGTCGGGTCGCCGACGGTGACGCGGTGTTCAGTCCCCGGCTGGCCGGGTTCGTGTTGGACTCCTTCGCCTCCCGGCCGGACGCGCCGGTCGCCGATCCCGAGCTGGACCAGCTCACCAACCGCGAGCGGGAGGTGCTGCGGCTGCTGGCCCGGGGCTACGCGTACAAGGAGATCGCCAAGGAGCTCTTCATCTCCATCAAGACCGTGGAGACGCACGTCTCGAACGTGCTGCGCAAGCTCCAGATGTCGAACCGCTACGAGCTGTCCCGGTGGGCTGCCGACCGCCGTCTGGTCTGATCGCCGATGCCCGGACCCCGGGCGGAGGTCCGGGCATCGGCGGATCCGCCGGTGTGACATCGCCCGAGCGGTGGGTGTCCGAAGGATGACGACCAGGTACCATACATCGATGGGTTTCGCTACCTTGCTGCCTGTCGGGTTCCCGGGCGCACGACTCCGTATCCTCCAAACGGATGAGCACGGTCGGTATGCGCTTGACATCGGAGAGCGCCTACGGTGGGCGGGAAAGGTCACAGCGAACCGTGTGATCGGTCGCCGAAGCAACCCGTCCCGGTGACGTTTTGCCTGCTCAGGGCCCATGTTCAGAGCGGGTGCCCGTCGGTCTGGGGCATGTCTGAAACATTGCCGGCAACTAACGGGTTGATAACGGCACCTTTCCGCGCTAGGCGGCTCAGTGTCACAGTGTCAGTCACCTCACAGTCCCTCGTGAGCGCCCTGAGGAGGCATCACTCATGCGCGGGCATTTCCCGTTAAAGATGGCGGTCGGAGCGACCGCCATAATGTTGTTGGCGGCAGGCTGCGGCAGTGGCGGCGATGACGAGACTTCGGCGGCGGACGCCGTGGTCTCGATCGGCATCGGCGAGCCCCAGCACCTGATCCCCTCCAACACGACCGAGTCCAACGGTGCCGAGGTGCTCGCAGCACTCTTCAGCCCGCTGGTGGACTTCGACGCCGACAACAAGCCGTACCTGGTTGCCGCCGAGTCGGTCGAGTCGACCGACAACAAGGTCTGGACGGTCAAGCTGAAGGACGGCTACACCTTCCACAACGGTGAGAAGGTGACCGCCGACAGCTACATCAACGCCTGGAACCACGGCGCCTACGGCCCGAACGGCAACGGCGGCTCCTACTTCTTCGAGCGGATCGAGGGCTACAAGGACCTGCAGTCCGAGGACCCGGACGGCGACGGCCCGAAGAAGGCTCCGGACCCGGCGGCGAAGACCATGTCCGGCCTGAAGAAGGTCGACGACCAGACCTTCACGGTCACGCTGAGCGAGCCTTTCTCCGGCTGGCGCTCGGTCATGGGCTACACCGTCTTCTACCCGCTGCCGAACGCCGCGTTCGCCTCGGAGGGCGTGCTCAAGGAGGAGTACGAGCAGGCTCCGATCGGCAACGGCCCGTTCAAGATGAAGGGCACCTGGCAGCACGACTCGAAGATCGAGGTCGAGCGCTACGACGCCTACCCGGGCGACAAGCCGAAGGTCGGCGGGGTCACCTACAAGATCTACCAGGAGCAGACCGCCCAGTACGCCGACCTGATGGGTGGCGCCCTGGACGTGGTGACCCAGATTCCGATCGAGAACCTGGCCACCGCCCCGGCCGACCTCGGTGACCGCTTCAAGACCGGCCCGAACTCGGTGTTCCAGTTCGTCGGCTTCCCGACCTTCCTCCCGCAGTACTCGAAGGTCGAGGTCCGCAAGGCGATCTCGATGGCGATCAACCGCAAGGAGATCACCGACAACATCTTCCGCGGCGCGCAGAGCCCGGCGGCGGCGTTCGTCTCCCCGGCGGTGGCCGGCTACCGCGAGAACAGCTGCGGCGAGGCCTGCACCTACGACCCGGCCAAGGCCAAGGCGGCCTACGAGGCCGCGGGCGGCCCGAAGCAGATCAAGATCACGTACAACGCTGACGGTGGCCACAAGGCCTGGGTCGACGCGACCTGCAACCAGCTCAAGGCCAACCTGGGCGTCGACTGCGTCGGCGTCGGCGAGCCGAAGTTCGCCGACCTGCTCACCAAGGTCGAGAAGAAGGAAGACGTCGGCCTGATCCGGCTCGGCTGGATCATGGACTACCCGCTGATGGAGAACTACCTCGGCCCGCTGTTCAGCACCAACGGCTCGTCGAACTACTACGGTTACAGCAACCCGGAGTTCGACAACCTGGTCAAGCAGGGCTCGGCCGCGCCGACCGAGGAAGAGGCCATCAAGCTCTGGCAGCAGGCCGAGGACATCCTCGTCCGCGACATGCCGGTGATCCCGCTGCGGTTCGGCCAGAACGTCTACGGCCACTCCGAGCGGGTCAAGAACGTCGAACTTGACAAGTTCCAGAAGGTCGAGCTCCTCAAGATCGAGGCGACGAGCTGACCTGACTGCTCCAGCGACCGGACGGTCCGGTCCCACCCAGCCTGGGTCGGACCGGACCGTCCGTCGCAGCCTTACCGGCCCGGTGACCGGGGACCGGTGAGGCTGCGGTCGCGCTACCGTGCGCATCACGGTCTGCTGCCCAGCAGGCAGTCACCGATGCTCGTCTCTAAGGACTTGAGATATGTTCCGCTACTTCGTGCGGCGCGTGCTGCAAGGGGTCCTGACGTTCTTCGGGGCCACCTTCATCGTGTACGCGCTGATGTTCGCCAACCAGGACGACCCGCTCCAGGCTCTGGTGGGTGAGCGGCCGGTGCCGGAGAACGTCCGGCAGGCGCTCACCGAAAGGTACCATCTGGACGACCCGCTCCTCGTCCAATATGGCCACTACATCCGTGGCCTGCTGACGGGGGACTTCGGCATCTCGCTCACCAACCGGCCGATCAGCGAGATGATGCAGCAGGCCTGGCCGGTCACCATCCGGCTGGCGGTCTACGCGATCATCATCTCGGCCCTGGTCGCCGTCACCGCCGGTGTCATCTCCGGGATCCGCCGTGGCGGGATCTTCGACACCAGCACGCTGATGATCACGCTGGTCCTGCTCTCGCTGCCGATCGTGGTGCTGGCCCCGCTGGCCCAGCTCGTCTTCGGGGTGCAGTTGAAGTGGTTCCCGGCGACAGCCGGCGGCGAACCCGGGTTCTATCAACTCCTCCTGCCGGCGCTCGTGCTGAGCGCTCTGGTGATCGCCACCCAGATCCGGGTGACCCGTGCCGCGGTGGCGGAGAACCTCCGCTCGGACTACGTCCGTACCGCCCGGGCCAAGGGACTGGCGAACCGCCGGGTGATCGGCGTACACGTCTTGCGCAACTCGCTGATCCCGGTCATCACGCTGATCGGTGTCGACCTGGGCAACCTGATGGCCGGAGCGATCGTCACCGAGGGTGTGTTCAACATCCCGGGCGTCGGTTTCAACCTGTTCCGCGGGATCCGGACCGAGGACGGCCCGCTGGTGGTCGGCTTCGTCAGCATCCTGGTGATCGTCTTCCTGGTGGTCAACCTGGTCGTCGATCTGTTGTACGCGGTACTCGACCCGAGGATCCGCTATGAGTGAGCGAAGCGAACGAATCAACCTGCTCGGTGTGTATGTCTCCTCGGGCCGGCGCCGAGCGCAGCGAGGCGGCGGTACGAGTGAGCGAAGCGAACGAATCAACCTGCTCGGTGTGAAGGTGTCCTCGGGGCGGCGCCGGGCCGGCGAGGCGACGGCACGAGTAAGCGAGGCGTCCGATGAGTAACGTGGAATCCGTCACCCAGGCGGAGGTACCCGACGCCGCCGGTGTGCCGGTGTCGTCGGACGGCGGCCCCGAGAAGTCGCGCAGTCTGACCGGAGACGCCTGGGATGACCTGCGGCACAACTGGGTCTTCTGGTTCGCCGCCGTGCTGGTGGTGCTGGTCGTCGTGATGGCGGCTTTCCCGAGCCTGTTCACCTCGGCCAACCCCGAGGCGTGCGCGCTGTCCCGGCAGCACCAGGGCCCGACCGGCTCGGCCATCTTCGGCTACAACTTCCAGGGCTGCGACGTCTACGCCCGGACGGTCTACGGCGCCCGCAACTCGGTGTTGATCGGGCTCCTCGCGACCGCCATCGCCGGAGTGATCGGCCTGCTCGTGGGCATGACGGCCGGCTACTTCGGCGGCTGGATCGACGCCCTGCTGGCCCGGGGCATCGACATCGTGCTGGGCATCCCCAGTCTGCTCGCGGCGATCGTGCTGGCCCGGCGCCTCTCCTCGGACCCGCAGAACTCGGGTTTCTGGGCGGTGGTCGTCACCCTCGGCGTGCTGACCTGGACCACCGGCGCCCGGATCATGCGATCGTCGGTCATCGCGGCCAAGAGCCAGGACTACGTTGCGGCGGCCCGGATGCTCGGTGCCGGCTCCGGCCGGTTGATGTTCCGGCACATCCTGCCGAACGCGGCGGCGCCGTTCGTGGTGGTGCTGACCATCCTGCTCGGCATCAACATCTCCACCGAGGCCACCCTGACCTTCCTCGGCGTCGGTCTGCGGGGCAACGAGATCTCCTGGGGGGTCGACATCTCGACAGCGGCGCCGTACGTCCGGGAGACGGCCACTCCACTGGTCTGGCCGTCGATCTTCCTGGCGATGACCGTGCTGGCGTTCATCATGCTCGGCGACGCGATCCGCGACGCCTTCGACCCGAGGCTGCGGTGAGCTGACCCATGACCGATATCAAGGCAGAGATCGACGTCCTACCCGGGCTGGACTCGTCCGCCCGGCTGCTGGAGGTCGAGAAGCTCCAGGTCGAGTTCCATACCCAGGTCGGGATCGCCCGCGCGATCAACGGGGTGGACCTGCACCTGGATCCCGGCGAGACGCTGGCCATCCTGGGCGAGTCCGGCTGCGGCAAGTCGGTGACCGCCCAGGCGATCATGGGCATCCTGGACTCGCCACCCGGGTTCATCACCGGAGGTGCGATCCGCTACCGCGGTGTCGACCTGCTCAAGCTTCCCGAGGAGCAGCGCCGCAAGGTGCGGGCCAACCACATCGCGATGATCTTCCAGGACGCGCTCTCCGCGCTGAACCCGGTCTTCTCGGTCGGGTTCCAGCTCGGCGAGCTGTTCCGGGTGCATCGTGGAATGTCCCGGCAGGATGCCCGGAAGCGGTCGATCGAACTGCTCGACCTGGTCAAGATCCCGGCCGCCCGGCAGCGGGTCAACGACTATCCGCACCAGTTCTCCGGCGGCATGCGGCAGCGCGTCATGATCGCGATGGCGCTGGCGCTCGACCCGAAGGTGCTGATCGCGGACGAGCCGACCACCGCGCTGGACGTGACGGTGCAGGCCCAGATCATGAACCTCCTCGCCGAGTTGCGGCGGGAACGGAACATGGGGCTGATCCTGATCACCCACGACATGGGTGTGGTCGCCGACGTGGCCGACCGAATCTCGGTGATGTACGCCGGGAAGGTGGTCGAGGAGGCGCCGGTGCTGGATATCTACGCCCGGCCGGCGCACCCGTACACCAAGGCCCTGCTGGAGTCGATTCCGCGGCTGGACCTCAAGGGCCGGCAGCTCAACGTGATCAAGGGCCTGCCGCCCAACCTGACCCGGATTCCGGGCGGCTGCCCGTTCCACCCGCGGTGCGGGTACGCCCGCGACGCGTGCCTGGCCGACCCGCCCCCGCCGCAGTACCAGGTGGATCCGGTCCGGACGGCGCGGTGCCATTTCTGGACGGAGGTGATCGGCAATGAGCCAGCCGTCAAGTGACGAGGTCGTGCTGGAGACCCAAGGGTTGATCAAGCACTTCCCGATCACCCGCGGCATCGTCTTCCAGAAGAAGGTCGGTGCGGTACGCGCGGTGGATGGGATCGACCTGCAGTTGCGTCGGGGCGAGACCCTCGGCGTGGTCGGCGAGTCCGGCTGCGGCAAGTCGACCCTGGCGAAGCTGCTGGTGGGCCTGGAGAAGCCGACCAGCGGTGCGATCAACGTCCGGGGCCAGGACATGACCCGGCTGACCGGCGGTGCGCTGCGGAGGGCCCGGCGCAACATCCAGATGGTGTTGCAGGATCCGTACACCTCGCTGAACCCGCGGATGACCGTCGGCGACATCATCGGCGAACCCTTCGACATCCACCCGGAGGTCGCCCCGGCCGCCGAGCGGAAGCAGCGGGTTCGGGAGCTGCTGGATCTGGTCGGGTTGAACCCGGAGCACATCAACCGGTATCCGCACCAGTTCTCGGGTGGGCAGCGGCAGCGGATCGGGATCGCCCGGGCGCTCGCGCTCAAGCCGGAGATCATCGTCTGTGACGAGCCGGTGTCGGCGTTGGACGTGTCGATCCAGGCCCAGGTGATCAACCTGCTGGAAAGCCTCCAGGACGAGTTGGGGCTGTCGTACATCTTCATCGCGCACGACCTGTCGGTGGTGCGGCACATCGCCGACCGGGTCGCGGTGATGTACCTGGGCAAGATCGTGGAGATCGGCGTCGAGGACGAGATCTACGAGCGGCCGACCCACCCGTACACCCAGGCGCTGCTCTCGGCGGTACCGGTGCCGGACCCGACGCTGCGTGGCCAACGGGACCAGATCGTCCTGGAGGGCGACGTGCCCTCGCCGGCCGACCCGCCGTCGGGCTGCCGGTTCCGCACCCGGTGCTGGAAGGCGCAGGAGATCTGCGCCAGCGAGGAGCCGCCGCTGGTGCGGCGGGAGCATTCGGCGCACCCGAGCGCGTGCCATTTCGCCGAGGAGCGGAACGTGGTGCACGCGGTCGAGTAGACCGGTCAGACGCGGTGGTTTGCCTGACCCGGCCGGCCACCGATGCTAGAAGAACGCCTCCTCAGTGCCCGGGGCGCGGGCCGCCATCCATGCGGCCGCGTCCCGGGCTCGCGTCTGTCCAGGCCAGCCTTGACCGACGACGGGCTGCAGGTGGCCGTCCCCGCCGCGACCGGCCGGCGGAGCGGGCCGGCAGGGGAGTACGGCTCAGAGCGGGCCGCGGCCGGCCCGCAGCAGCAGCAGGGCGAGCTGGGTCCCGTCGGCGCCGAGCGCATCCCGGAACCGGTCCAGGATCTCCCGCTCCCGGGAGAGGACGAGCCGGGTGCCCCCGGAGGCCATCCGGGTCCGGCCGACCTGCTGGGAGAGCGCGGCGCGCTCCTGCCAGAGGGCGATCAGCTCACGGTCGATCTCGTCGATCCGGTCCCGCAGCCCGAGGATGTGTTGCGAGGCGTCCGGCGCGCTCGTCCCGGTCTCGGGATCGGCGCCGTTCGCGGGAAGCTCTGCCACCTCTGCCGCCACCTCTGCCGCCATGGGGTCCTCCTTGCCAGCCAGGTCCCCGGTGCCTGCATCCCGACGCGAAAAGGCCCCGGGCTTCAGGAGCCCGGGGCTTTCGTAGGTCATGTTCAGGCGCGACCCACGGCTGCCGGACTCCCGGAGCCGTAGTAAAAGAAGTAGGCCTGCGCCCGATGGATCACGGGTTGAGTATGCCCAGCCACCGGTGTCTTGGCAAGCGGATCGGCGATGCCGGGGAAGGTGACCTTCGGGAACAATCCGGTCGAGGCGGGTAGTGCCCGGCGGAGGCAGAGGTTGTCTCCCCGCCGGCATAGACTCGCCAGGCGATGCATGCTCTCTTCGAACCCCCGCCGCCCTCCGTCCCGCCGTCCCAGGGCACACCCCGGCACCGGCCGTCCGGTCCCGATCCGCAGGCCCTGCTGGCCGGGCTGAACGGGCCACAGCGGGACGCGGTGACCCACTCCGGGGCACCGCTGCTGATCGTCGCCGGTGCCGGCTCGGGCAAGACCCGGGTGCTGACCCACCGGATCGCCTACCTGCTCGCTGCCCGGGACGTGCACCCGGGGCAGATCATCGCGATCACCTTCACCAACAAGGCGGCCGGGGAGATGAAGGACCGGGTCGCCGCGCTGGTCGGGCCGAGAGCCCGGCTGATGTGGGTGTCGACGTTCCACTCCGCCTGCGTACGCATCCTGCGGGCCGAGCACGAGCACGCCGGCCTGAAGTCGACGTTCTCGATCTACGACGCCGACGACTCGCGCCGGCTGATGCAGTTGGTCACCCGGGAACTGGACCTCGACCCGAAGCGCTATCCGGCCCGAGGGCTGACCACGCAGGTCTCGAACCTGAAGAACGAGCTGGTCGACCCGGAGACCTTCGCCGCCCGGGCGAAGGGGCCGAACGAGCGGGCGCTGGCCGAGGCGTACACGCTCTACCAGCGGCGGCTGACCGAGGCGCACGCGCTCGACTTCGACGATCTGATCATGACGACTGTGCACCTGCTCCAGTCGCATCCGCACGTCGCGGAGAGCTACCGCCGCCGGTTCCGGCACGTCCTGGTCGACGAATACCAGGACACCAACGCCGCGCAGTACACGCTGGTCAAGGAGCTGGTCGGCGGCACACCCGGGGTCGATCCGGCCGAGCTCTGCGTCGTCGGCGACGCCGACCAGTCGATCTACGCGTTCCGCGGCGCCACCATCCGGAACATCCTCGAGTTCGAGCGGGACTTCACCGACGCCCGGACCATCCTGCTCGAACAGAACTACCGCTCCACCCAGACGATCCTCAACGCCGCCAACGCGGTGATCGAGCGCAACAGCTCCCGCAAGCCGAAGCGGCTGTGGAGCGAGGAGGGGGCGGGGGAGCAGATCGTCGGTTACGTCGCCGACACCGAGCACGCCGAGGCGGACTGGGTGGGCAGGGAGATCGACCGGCTCTGTGACGCCGGTGCGGCCCGCCCCGGCGACGTGGCGGTCTTCTACCGCACCAACGCGCAGTCCCGGGTCTTCGAAGAGGTCTTCATCCGGGTCGGGCTCCCCTACAAGGTGGTCGGCGGGGTCCGGTTCTACGAGCGCAAGGAGGTCCGGGACGCCCTGGCCTACCTCCGCGCCGTGGTCAACGACGACGACACGGTGAGCATCCGGCGGATCCTCAACACCCCGCGGCGGGGCATCGGCGACCGGGCCGAGGCCTGTGTGGAGGCACTCGCCACCCGGGACCGGATCTCGTTCGGCGCCGCGCTGCGCCGGGCCGCCGAGGCGCCCGGCATCTCCACCCGGTCGGCCAACGCGATCGCCGAGTTCGTCAGCCTGCTCGACGGGCTGCGGGAGCTGGCCGGGACCGCCCTGCCGGAGGAGGTGCTGGAGGCGGTGCTGACCCGCTCGGGCTACCTCGGCGAGCTGGAGGAGAGCCTCGACCCGCAGGACGCCGGCCGGGTGGAGAACCTCCAGGAACTGGTCAGCGTCGCCCGGGAGTACACCGAACGGGTGGAGGCGCTGGCCGACGAGGGCGGCACCGGTGCCACCCTGGCCGGCTTCCTGGAGCAGGTCGCGCTGGTCGCCGACGCCGACCAGGTGCCGTCGGACGACCCCGACCACCAGGGCGTGGTGACCCTGATGACCCTGCACACCGCCAAGGGGCTGGAGTTCCCGGTGGTCTTCCTGACCGGGCTGGAGGACGGCGTCTTCCCGCACCTGCGGGCGCTGGGCGACAACCGGGAGCTGGAGGAGGAGCGCCGGCTGGCGTACGTCGGGATCACCCGGGCCCGCAAGCGGCTCTACCTGTCCCGGGCGGTGACCCGGTCGGCCTGGGGGCAGCCGTCCTACAACCCGCCGTCCCGGTTCGTCGACGAGTTGCCGGGCGACCTGGTCCGCTGGGAGCGCACCGGGGCCGCCTACACCTCCTGGTCCGGGAGCGGCGGCGGGGTGGGCGGCAGGTCCGGCGCCGAGGAACGGTCCGGCGCCTATCGGGGCGGCGGCTTCTCCGGGGGTACGCCGAAGGCGGCCCAGCTCGCCTCCCGGCTCGGCATCGACGGCAGCCGGCTCAGCACCGCGAGCGAGTTGAAGCAGCCGCCCAAGGTCGCGGTCGGGGACCGGGTCAACCACCAGCGCTACGGTCTCGGCCGGGTGCTGGCGGTCGAGGGACACGGCTCCGCTGCCCGGGCACAGATCGACTTCGGTGACCAGACGCTCTGGCTGGTGCTCCGGCACGCGCCGCTCGACAAGCTCTGAGCGCCGCCGGCTGCCGGCTCAGCAGCCCAGATCCACCCCGCGGGCCCGCATCCACGGTGCCGGGTCGACCTGGTTCCACAGCCCGTCGTGCACCTCGAAGTGCAGGTGTGGGCCGGTGGAGTCACCGGTGGAACCCTCGTACCCGATCACCTGGCCGGGCTTGACCCGCTGCCCGACGCTGACCACGGTCCGACTCTGGTGGGCGTAGTGGGTGAGCCAGCCGTCGCCGTGGTCGACGACCACCGAGATGCCGTACCCGGCGAAGGCCCAGCCGGCGTCGACCACCGTGCCGGCCCCGGCGGCCCGGATCGGGGTCTCGGCCGGCATCGCCAGATCGATGCCGGCGTGCATCGTTCCCCAGCGCATCCCGTAGCAGGACGTGACGGCGGCGGCCGGCATCGGGTGGACCCAGGCGGCCGCCTTCCGGCTCGCGGTCGGGCTGGCCGCCTTCGCGGAGGTGCTGCTCCGGTTCGGCGCCGCGGTCGGCGGTCGGGTGGTCGCGGTGGCGCCCGGCGTGGGTGTCGCGGTCGGCGTCGGGGAGGTCGTCGGGGTGGCGACCGGTTCCCGGGCGGACCGGTCGGCACGCTGCCCGGCGGCGGCCCGGGCCGACTCCTCGGCGGCCACCGACACCCGGTCGGTGGAGCGGTCGCCGCCGACGGCCACCGCCGTCACCGTGCCGGCCACGGCGAGGCCGAGCAGTGCGACGAGCCCGGGTACGAGGTACCGGCTCCGGCCGGCGATCCGGTGCCGGGCGACGCCGGAGCCTCCGGTACGCCGGCTCGGGGCGGGCCCGGCGGCCCGGTCCTCGGTCGTCTCGGGCTGGTTCGGCTCGGTCTCCGGCACGACGGATCCCTTCTGGCTGGGGTACGGACCCGGAGATGGTGGCCGGAGTGGTGCTGCCGGGCTGGCAGCGGGTTGCCGACACCGACGGCGGGCGGACGCCTGCAGCGGCGTTATGCCGGAAATCCACCTGGATGGCGCCGGACACGCACGACTCGGCTGTGCCGTCGATCACATCCGTGGGTGTGGCGCAGGAAACTTTGTCGTACGTCGGAGAAAAGAAAACCGCCCGACCGGCATCGATCGGGCGGCAAAGCGGCGTTACGCGTGGTCAGGAAGCGGCCACGCCAGCATATGGGTCGTCCACCTTGAGTTGGATGTCCACTTTCCGGTCCCGGAGGTAGGGGATCGGGTCGGTCGGCTTGCCATTGACATGAAGCTCGAGGTGCAGGTGCGAGCCGTAGGCGTGGCCGGTGTTGCCGACCAGGCCGAGCTGATCGCCGGCCTTGACCTCCTGCCCCTCGCTGACCAGAAGCTTCGACGAGTGCCCGTAGATGGACTCGGTGCCGTCGGCGTGCTGGACGATCACGCAGTAGCCGTACCCGCCGAACCAGCCGGCCTTGGTCACCGTGCCCGCGTGCACCGCGTTGAACGGGGTCCCCTCGGGGGCGGCCAGGTCGATGCCGGCGTGCAGCTTGTTCCACTTCATCCCGTAGGGCGAGGTGAAGCTGTAGTTTTCGAGCGGAAGCAGCCAGACGTCGGGGGCGGCGGCCAGGGTGGAGGCGAGCCCGTCCCCCTGGTCGCTGCGGGACGCGGGCGGCTGCTGGGCGTCGGCGGCCCGCGCGCTCAGGTCCTCGCTGGTGGCGGCGGCCTTCTCCAGGTCCGCCAGCGCGGAGGGGCTGACCGCCTTGGCGTCCGGCAGTGCTCCCGCGCCGAGCGCGACGACGCCGGCTCCGACGAACGCGGTGGTGACGACGGCGGCGTAGCGACTGCGCGGGGGTGTGGGGACGCGACGTCGCCCTCGATAGCGATCGGGCTCAGACGACAGGCGCTGGCGCACGCACACCCTCCGTTGTCGGGTCAGTGTTGCGACCGTGACCGATGTTCGACCATCGGGATGAACTCCGGTTGACCGCGTTGTCGCCCGGTCATGGACCTGATGACAACCGTGGGCCACGGTAACCAACCCCTAGGCGCGCCACAAGTCGCAGCGCCAGATTGCCGGCGCACTGTGCGGTTGTGCGTCATGGAATGCCATATCTCGTAACCTTTTGCGATCGCTCTCGTTAGTAGCGCTCAGTAACTTTCGGGCTAGCAACGTGTCATCGATCCGACTCGTGGCGGAACCTGCGCGGGCGGACCCCTAGGGGTATGGCCCGGGCGACTGCCTGGGCTCGTCACCCGGCTCGTCCCCACCTCGTCACCCGGTCGGCCCGTCACCCACCTTGTCGCCCGGTCGGCTCGTCACCCACCTTGTCGCCCGGCTCGTTGCCCGGGTGAGTTCCCGGGCAGCCGTCCGCCGGGTTACCGTTCGTTAAGGTAACTCTGGCCGGTGTCCAGGAAAGGTGTTGCGCTGATGAGTTCTCGGATCCGGGTGGTCGTTGCCAAGCCTGGCCTGGATGGGCACGACCGGGGGGCGAAGGTGGTCGCCCGGGCCCTGCGAGATGCCGGTATGGAGGTCATCTACACCGGACTGCACCAGACGCCCGAGCAGATCGTCGAGACGGCGATCCAGGAGGACGCCGACGCGATCGGCCTGTCGGTGCTCTCCGGGGCCCACATGACGCTCTTCCGCCGGGTGCTGGAACTGCTCGCCGAGCGGGACGCGGCCGACCTGGTCGTCTTCGGCGGCGGGATCATCCCGGACGCGGACATCCCCGAACTGGAGCGGCTCGGGGTGGCGAAGATCTTCACCCCGGGCGCCACCACCGGCGCGATCGTGGAGTGGGTCCGGACCAACGTGGGTCAACCGGTCGTCGGCTGATCGCCGGCTGTCCGCCCACCCTCGTCGCCGGACCGTTCGTCGCACCGTAGCCCGGGCGCACCGGAAATGGGGGAGAGGCCGGACGCACCCCTCACACGTCCGGCCTCTCTATGCGCGATGCCCCGCCGCCACCCCTCGACCGACAGGGCATCGGCCGCTTCGTCATCGCGCCCCCCAGCGCTCCGACATCAGACTCAACGAGGTCCCTTACCCGGGGTTACGCCGACCGGGGAATCTTTTCCCGGCCACGCCCGACCAGTCGGGCCGGGCCAACCGCCGCCCCGCTGCCGCCTTATCCCACCCCGGGCGTTCTACTGTCGCGTTATCGCACACGGGACACCTGGCTGTCGCGTTATCGCACACGGGCACCTTGCTGTGCGTTATCGCACATCGAGCACCCACGTGAATGCCGGGCGTGGTCACCTCGCTAGGCTGCGGCCGATGGCCTGTTCGTGCCTACAGCAGGCTCAAACTCATTCACACGCTGGCGGCGGTGCGACGGCGCGCCGCGGAGACGGGACGGGACGCGCAATCGTGGACCTGTACGAATACCAGGGGCGTGAGCTGTTCGAACGGCACGGGCTGCCCGTGCTGGCCGGCGGCGTCGCGACGACCCCGGAGGAGGCCCGCGCGATCGCCGAGCGCCTCGGCGGCCGGGTGGTCGTCAAGGCTCAGGTCAAGGTCGGCGGCCGGGGCAAGGCAGGCGGCGTCAAGCTCGCCGAGACGCCGGACGAGGCGGTGGCCCGCTCCACCGACATCCTCGGCATGGACATCAAGGGCCACACGGTCAACAAGGTCATGATCACTGTGACCGCCGACATCGCCGAGGAGTACTACTTCTCCTACCTGCTCGACCGCGCGAACCGCACCTTCCTCTGCATCGCCAGCGTGGCCGGCGGGATGGACATCGAGCAGGTGGCCGCCGAGACGCCGGAGCGGGTCGCGAAGGTCGCCATCGACGCCAACGTCGGGGTCGACGAGGCCAGGGCGCGCGAGATCGTCGAGGCCGCCGGCTTTCCGACCGAGCTGACCGAGCAGATCGTGCCGATCGCCGTACGCCTGTGGCAGGCCTTCGTGGCCGAGGACGCCACCCTGGTCGAGGTGAACCCGCTGGCCCGGACGGTCGACGGCAAGGTGCTCTGCCTCGACGCGAAGGTCTCGCTCGACGAGAACGCCGGCTTCCGGCACCCCGACCACGAGGCGCTGGTCGACCAGGCCGCGGTGGACCCGCTGGAGCAGCGGGCCAAGGAGAAGGACCTCAACTACGTCAAGCTGGACGGCGAGGTCGGCATCATCGGCAACGGCGCCGGCCTGGTGATGTCCACCCTCGACGTGGTGGCGTACGCGGGCGAGCCGCACGGCGTCAAGCCGGCGAACTTCCTCGACATCGGCGGTGGCGCGAGCGCGGCGGTGATGGCGAACGGGCTGGAGATCGTACTCTCCGACCCGTCGGTGCGCAGCGTCTTCGTCAACGTCTTCGGCGGCATCACCGCCTGCGACGAGGTCGCCAACGGCATCATCCAGGCGCTGGCCCTGCTCGCCGAGCGCGGCGAGGCGGTCGAGAAGCCCCTCGTCGTACGCCTCGACGGCAACAACGCGGAGGCCGGGCGGGCCATTCTCGACGGCGCCGCGAACCCGCTGGTCCAGCGGGTGGACACCATGGACGGCGCGGCCCAGCGGGCCGCCGAGCTCGCGGCTGCGGGGGTCTGAGATGGCAATCTGGCTGACCAAGGGTTCCAAGGTCGTCGTGCAGGGGATGACCGGCTCCGAGGGGATGAAGCACACCCGGCGGATGCTGGCCGCCGGCACCAACGTGGTGGGTGGGGTCAACCCGCGCAAGGCCGGCCAGAAGGTCGCCTTCGAGGGTGTCAACGACCGGATCGAGCTGCCGGTCTTCGCGAACGTCGCCGAGGCGATGGCGGCCACCGGCGCCGACGTCACGGTCATCTTCGTGCCACCGCAGTTCACCCGGGGCGCCGTGGTCGAGGCGATCGACGCCGGCATCCCGCTCGCCGTGGTGATCACCGAGGGCGTACCGGTGCACGACACCGCGGCGTTCTGGGCGTACAACCTGGCGCAGGGGGAGCGGACCCGGATCGTCGGGCCGAACTGCCCCGGCATCGCCTCGCCGGGTGCCTCCAACGCCGGCATCATCCCGGCCGACATCACCGGAGCGGGCCGGATCGGACTGGTCAGCAAGAGCGGCACCCTGACGTACCAGATGATGTACGAGCTGCGCGACATCGGCTTCTCCACCTGCGTCGGCATCGGCGGCGACCCGATCATCGGCACCACCCACATCGACGCGCTCGCCGCGTTCCAGGCCGACCCGGAGACCGACGCCATCGTGATGATCGGCGAGATCGGCGGCGACGCCGAGGAGCGGGCGGCCGAGTTCATCAAGGCGAACGTCACCAAGCCGGTGGTCGGGTACATCGCCGGCTTCACCGCGCCGCCCGGCAAGACCATGGGACACGCCGGGGCCATCATCTCCGGTTCGGCCGGCACCGCCGACGCGAAGAAGGCCGCGCTGGAGGCGGTCGGGGTCAAGGTCGGCAAGACGCCGAGCGAGACCGCGAGGCTGATGCGGGAGCTGATGTCCGGCAACTGAGCCGTCCACGTCTGCTTCCGGGGTGGTCGGCGAGCGCCGGCCACCCCGGTTGCCGTTGAGCGCCCGGTGTCCGTGGCCCGGTCGCGCCGGCCGAGGTGTGGTGAGGGTGGAGCGGGCGGTCGCGGCGCCGACGCGAGGGCGGAGCGGATGTCGTGGTGGCTTCGGCCATCCGTACCGTTGTGTTGTGAACCGGGCCGACCCACTGCCGTGCCAGAGTAGGCGCTGATGCCACCACCCACCGTCCCCGACCGGCCGCGCCGGCCGGACCCGCCGGAGACCGAACCGGTCGAGCCGGCGGCCACCGCCGGAGCCGCCCCGCGACCGGCCGGGCGCCCCGGGCCGGCGGGCGACCGGGAGCGGCGCCGGAGCGCCCCGGCCAGAGACCACCGGGTACCCCGCCCGAGGCCGGGCGCGGCGGTACGTCCCGGCCGGGCTCCGCTGGCGGTCGCGGCGGCGGTGGCCGCCGGCTGGGCCGCCCTGCTCGGCTACCTGCCGGTCGCCGTGGTGCTGGGGGTGGCCCGGTTCGCCGAGGGCAGCGGTGAGACCGTCGACGCCGCCCGGCTGGGCCTGGCCGGATGGCTGCTCGGGCACGGGGTACCGCTACAGACCGATGCCGGGCCGTTCGGCCTGCCGCCGCTCGCCATCGCCATGCTGGCGGCCTGGCGGCTGAACCGGGCAGGTGTGCACGTCAGCCGGGCGGTCCGGGTCCGGGAGCGGCCGACGATGGGCCGAGCCCTCGCCGTCGCGGTGGCGGTCGGCGTCGGGTACGGCGTCCTCGGCGGGCTGGCCGCGCTGCTGCTCGGCGGGGACGGCCCGACCGCCGAACCCGTACGGGCCGCGGTGACGCTGGCCGGCTTCGGCATCCTCGCGGCGCTGTTCGGGGCGGCCCGGGCCAGCGGCGTACTGGTGGCGGTGGCCCGGCGTACCCCGCTGATGCTCCGGGACGGGCTGCGTACCGGGATCGTCGCCGCCCTGCTGCTGCTGGGGGCCGGGGCCGGAGTGGCCGGACTGGCGGTGGCCACCGGAGGCGGCGAGGCCGGCGACATGATCGGGGCCTACCGCACCGGCGTGCTGGGCCAGGCGGGCATCACCCTGGTCAGCCTCGGCTACGCGCCGAATGCCGCGGTCTGGGCCGCCAGCTACCTGCTCGGGCCCGGGTTCGCGATCGGCACCGACACGGTGGTCCGGACCTCCGAGGTCTCCATCGGAGCGCTGCCGGCCGTACCCCTGCTGGCCGGACTGCCGCAGGGGCCGCTCGGCGGGGTCGGTGGCGTCGTGCTGGCCGTTCCGGTGCTGGCCGGCATGGCCGCCGGCTGGCTGCTCGCCCGTCGCCGGATGCGCTCTGCCGCAGAGCGGAACGCGGCACCGCCCAGCTGGGCCGCACTCCTCTGCGCGGCGGCGGTCGGCGGCCCGGTCGCCGGGGTGGTACTCGGGGTGGCGGCCCTGCTCTCCGGCGGCCCGCTCGGCGGCGGCCGGCTCGCCGAGGTGGGGCCGGCCTACTGGCAGGTCGGCGCCGGGGCGACCCTCGTCGTGCTGATCGGCACCCTGATCGGCGCCGCCGCGACCCGGGCCGTGGCCCGCGCCGACCGGCGGGCCTGACGCTGGCCGGCGCGGTTTGAGGCTGGCCGGCGGGCTGGCGTTGCCCGGCGCGGTTTGAGGCTGGCCGGCGGGGCTGGCGCTGCCCGGCGGGGTCGGAGGCTGGCCGGCGGGGTCGGAGGCTGGCCGGCTGGCCGGCGGACTGGCGGCTGGCCGGCGGGCTGGCGTTGGCCGGAACGCGCTTGGGGCGCCCCGGGAAGTCCGGAGCGCCCCAACGCGGTTGTCCCGACTCCGGGCGGCCGCACGGCCGCCCGGCCGGTCGTTACGGCATGTAGGTGAAACCGTTTGCGTTCATCACGACCGCGAGGATCAGGTTGACCACGCCCAGCAGCAGGCCGATGGCACCGCAGATCAGACCGGCCAGGGCCTGGCCACCGTTGCTGGCCTCGCCCCGGCTCACCTTGCCCCGGCCGAGGATGCCGAGCACGACACCGGCGATGCCGGCGAGGATGCCGAGCGCGGCACAGCACGCCGCCGGAATCGAGATGATGCCGACGATCATCGCGACCAGGCCGAGGGTGTTGTTCTGCCCGCCGACCGGTCCATATCCCGGGGTCTGGTAACCGGGTGCCGCACCGTAGGGCTGGCCCGGCATCGGCTGCTGACCGTACGGATCCTGGTACGGCTGCGGTGCGTCCTGGTACTGCGGCTGCCCGTACGGCTGACCCGAGGTCGGTTGCCCGTACGGCTGACCCGAGGTGGGCTGCGGCGGCTGCGCGTACGGATCCTGGCGCTGGGCTGCGTTCGGATCCGACGGCTGCTGTCCGTACGGGTCCTGGCCTGGGTTGCCGGGCTGCATGACGGAACTCCTTCGACAGGTCTCTCAGACTAGATGCTCGACGCCGAGTTGGCGCTGATGATGAAGCTGACGACGCAGCAGAGCAGCGAGACCACCCAGAGGCAGATGCCGATGATCAGGGCGAGCTTCGACCACTTGCGGGACTCGGCGGCGGCGGCCTGGGCCGCCGGGTAGTTCCCCTGCTGGAGCAGGGGGTTCACCTTGGAGGCGTTCATGATGGCCGGGATGGCCAACGGCCAGAACAGGAAGATCGCGACGATGGACATCGTCATGTTGTTGTTGATCTCTTGCGGCGGGTGTGAGGGGTAACCGGGTTGCATGTGTGTTGGGCTCCTTGGGCCGGCACTCAGCGCACGTATGAAATTGCGAGGGGCTATCTTCCGGGGCCAGGTCACTGCCCCGAGCGTCCGGCAGCGTACCTAATCAGCGCCACTTTGGTGGCCCGCTCGCCGCCCGACATGCCGATAGTGATCGACACCGCTCTCCCGGCCCGACCCGGCGGGCGGGTTCCTCGACCTGATGGGTGAGGTGCACGGATCGCGCCGCCGGGAGGCCGGCCGGACCTGCCCGGTAGGGTGCTGGGGTGACTGAGCCCGCCTCGGCAGCCCGCATCGTCGTCCTCGTCTCCGGCTCCGGGAGCAATCTCCAGGCCCTGCTCGACGCCGGTGCCGACCCGGCGTACGGCGCCCGGGTGGTCGCGGTCGGCGCCGACCGGGACGGCATCGCCGGGCTCGACCGGGCCGCCGCGGCCGGGGTGCCGACCTTCGTCGACCCGGTGAAGGCGTACCCGACGCGCGAGGACTGGGACAGGGCGCTCACCGCGCACGTCGCCGGGTACGAGCCCGACCTGGTCGTCTCGGCCGGCTTCCTCAAACTGGTCGGTCCGCACTTCCTGGCGGCCTTCGGCGACCGGTACGTCAACACGCACAACTCGCTGCTGCCCGCGTTCCCCGGCATGCACGGCCCGCGCGACGCCCTCGGCTACGGAGTCAAACTCGCCGGGGCCACGCTCTTCTTCGTCGACGCCGGTGTCGACACCGGGCCGATCGTCGCCCAGGTGGCGGTGCCGGTGCTCGACGACGATGACGAGGAGACCCTCACCGAGCGGATCAAGGTGGCCGAGCGGCGGCAGCTCGTCACGCAGGTCGGCCGGTTGCTCCGGGAGGGTTGGACGATCACTGGAAGGAAGGTCACGATCGGAGTGAGCGACACGAGTTCCGGCGCGGACGGCCGGCGGCCGATCAGGCGCGCGCTGGTCAGCGTCTACGACAAGACCGGGCTGGTCGAGCTGGCCCGGGCGCTGCACGGCGCCGGAGTGGAGATCGTCTCCACCGGCAGCACGGCGGCGACCATCGAGGGGGCCGGGGTCCCGGTCACTCCGGTCGACTCGCTGACCGGTTTCCCCGAGGTGCTCGACGGCCGGGTCAAGACGCTGCACCCGAAGGTGCACGCCGGGCTCCTGGCCGATCTGCGGTCGCAGCGGCATGCGGCGCAGCTCGGTGAGCTGGGTATCGCCCCGTTCGACCTGCTGGTGTCGAATCTCTACCCGTTCACCGAGACCGTGGCGTCCGGCGCGGACTTCGACGAGTGCGTCGAGCAGATCGACATCGGCGGGCCGGCGATGGTCCGGGCGGCGGCGAAGAACCACGCCTCGGTCGCGGTGGTGACGTCGGTGTCGGCGTACCCGTCGGTGCTCGCCGCCCTGGCCGACGGCGGCTTCAGCGCCGGGCAGCGCCGGCAGCTCGCGGCCCGGGCCTTCGCCGACATCGCCGAGTACGACGTGGCGGTGGCGAACTGGTTCGCGGTGCGGACCGGGCCGGAGGAGCAGCAGTGGCCGGCCTTCGCCGGTCAGGTGCTGACCGCGCCCACGCCGCTGCGGTACGGCGAGAACCCGCACCAGGCCGCGGTGCTCTACGTCGACCCGGCGTCCCCGCCCGGGCTGGCCCAGGCGGAGCAGTTGCACGGCAAGGAGATGTCGTACAACAACTACGTCGACGCGGACGCGGCCTGGCGGGCGGCGAACGACTTCACCGACCAGCCGGCGGTGGCGGTCATCAAGCACGCCAACCCGTGCGGCATCGCGGTCGGCGCCGACGTGGCCGAGGCGCACCGCCGGGCGCACGCCTGCGATCCGGTCTCCGCGTTCGGCGGGGTGATCGCGGTCAACCGACCGGTCTCGGTCGAGATGGCGCAGCAGGTCGCCGAGGTCTTCACCGAGGTGCTGGTGGCACCCGATTTCGAGCCGGGTGCGGTGGACGTGCTCTCCGGCAAGAAGAACATCCGGTTGCTCCGGGCACCCGCCTTCGCGCCGTACCCGGCCGAGTGGCGCCTGGTCAGCGGCGGCGCGTTGGTGCAGATGGCCGACCGGGTGGACGCGCCCGGTGACGATCCGGCCGGTTGGCGGCTGGTCACCGGCGAGCCCGCCGACGAGTCGACCCTGGCCGATCTCGCCTTCGCCTGGCGGGCCGTGCGGGCGGTGAAGAGCAACGCGATCCTGCTCGCCGCGGACGGTGCGACCGTCGGGGTCGGGATGGGGCAGGTCAACCGGGTCGACTCGGCGCACCTGGCGGTCTCCCGGGCCGGTGCCGAGCGGGCCAGGGGCGCGGTCGCCGCCTCGGACGCGTTCTTCCCGTTCCCGGACGGGCTCCAGGTGCTGATCGACGCCGGGGTCCGGGCGGTCGTCCAGCCCGGCGGCTCGGTACGCGATGAGGAGGTCGTCGCGGCGGCGACGGCGGGCGGGATCACGATGTACCTCACCGGAACCCGGCACTTCTTCCACTGAACCTCTTCAACCTGAACCACCTCTTCAACCTGGACCGCGTGGCGCTCACGCACCGCGTCCGACCTTGCGGTCCGGCGGACCGCAAGGAAGGTTGGAAAGGTTCACCGACCGCCTCGCTGAGCGCCGACATGGCTCACGTCCCTGCCCGGCAACGGGCAGGGACCAGGCGCAGCCGATAGTCCTGAGGAACATTCGCAATCGCTGGCTATCGCGGCAGACCGGGTGCCGGAATCATCTGAAAAGCAGAGCGGACCGCCCTCGCCAGAGGCGCGACCGGCGCCATCATCCGCACCAGCAGGCCGACCAGAGGCGATGTCCGTCGCGGCCGTAGCAGGCCGGATCAACAGTTCCGAACAGGACGTCCTTTCCTCGCTTTCGCCACTGGAATTAGTTATTAGAACTGTCTAAGGTCGGAAAAGCGGATCGACCGGCCGCTATTCCGTATAACGACTGGTCGACTGTTTCACCATGGATGATTTTCCGTGCCGATTTGAAACAGGGGGACCACATGACCGACACCGGATCTTCGGTGCCACGCCGGCAGCTCGGACGTCACCTGCGGATCGCCCGCGAGCAGGCAGGGCTCGGACTGGAGGCCGCCGCGCATGAGTTGGAAGTCTCCCGGACCACCATGTACCGGATTGAGACCGGCGGTGCGGCCGTCCGCAAGGCCGACGTTCTCGCCATGTGCAAGGTCTACGGGGTGTCGGACGAGATGACCGAGGCACTGATCGGCCTGGCCACACAGACGAAGACGAAGGGCTGGTGGCACGCGTACGGCGACGCCATCCCCTCCTGGTTCGAGCTGTACGTCGGCCTGGAGGCAGCCGCTTCGCGCCTCCGCCACTGGGAACCGGCGTCCTTCCCCGGACTCCTCCAAACCCGGGAGTACGCCACGCATCTCCTGCGATCTCACCCCGACCTCCCCGGCCAGGAGGTTGAGCGTCGGGTAGAGGTCCGGATGGAACGCCAACATATCCTCCGCCGGAGGAAGCCCGCGGCGCCGCAGTTGGAGATCATTCTCGATGAGGTGGTGCTGCGCCGCCGGGCACCCGGAATGGCAGGTCAACTCGCGCACCTACACTCGGTGGCGAGCAGCGAGACCGCGACCATCCGTGTAGTGCCACTGACCGTCGAGCCGAACTGGGCCCTCGCCGGCAGCAACTTTGTGATCCTCGACTTTCCGTCGACCGGCCTGCGCACCCCGGAGCCGACCACGATCTACAGCGAGTCGCTGACCGGCGCGATCTATCTGGACCGGCCGACTGAGGTGGCGGCGTACGCTAAGGCATGGAGAGCGCTCGAAGCGTTGGCGCTCGACCCCTCCCGGTCAGCCGACCTGATCGCGATGATCGCCAAGGAGTGCAGCGATGACTAACCTGACCGGCGCCCAGTGGCGCAAGAGCAGCCGGAGCAACGGATCGGGTGGACAGTGCGTCGAGGTCGTCGACAACCTGCCCGGCGTCGTCGGCGTACGCGACAGCAAGGACACGTCCGGCCCCATCCTGATTTTCACCCCGACCGTCTGGCGGCGCTTCGTGACGTCGATTCGATAGCCGAACTGGCCGGAGACGTACGTCGACCGATCTGGTTTCGCGGTGCCTTCGTCCTCTGCGACCGGCAGCCACGCGCCACTAACGTGTGGCTGCCGGTCAACTGATTTTGAGGGTGAGAACGCCGGTCGCGCCGCCGGACCGGCTGGCCCGTACGGTCCAGCAGCCGGCGACCGGGAAGTTCCAGCCGGTGCCCCACTCGTCGCCAGGCCTGGTCCAGCTGCTGCCGCCGTGCCCGATCGGTCCCCAGACCGGTTCGATGGTGGTCCCGCCCGGACCGGTGGCCCGGATGCTGAAGGTGCCGGAGCCGGTCATCCGCCAGACGATCTTCTCTTCCACGCCGCTGCGCAGACTCGGACCGCCGCGTGGAAAGAGCAGTCCCCAGAAGGAGTTCCCGGTGTCCGCGACGCCCTGCACCTCGGGCAGACCGTCGGCCGATCGGGAGGCGGCCGCGCAGCTGGCGGCCGGCTCTGCGGCGGGTCCGGTCGTGGTCACCGGGCCGGTCGGGGACGACAACGCCCCGGCGGTCGGTCCGATGGCATCCGGGCCATCCTCGGCGCAGCCGAGCAGCGGCACCGCCGAGGCCAGCAGGGCCAGCGTCACGAGCAGTCTTCGCACCATGTAGACGAGAGCCCGGAAACCACTGTGAGGTTCCCGGGCCCTCCGTCCCCGCCGTCCGCACGGCCCGGCCTCGCGTTCGGCGGCCGGTCGGCTCAGGAGACGACGTGCTGCCTGAGTTCGGCGAAGTGGCAGGCCGACGGGTGCGGCTCGACGGCCCGGAGCACGAGCTGCGGCTCCTGGGTGGCGCAGATCTCCTGCGCCTTCCAGCACCGGGTGCGGAACCGGCAGCCCGACGGCGGGTTGGCCGGCGACGGTACGTCGCCGTCGAGCCGGATGACCTCGCGGTGCGCCCGGGCCTTCGGGTCCGGTACCGGCACGGCCGAGAGCAGCGCCTGGGTGTACGGGTGGGTCGGCCGCTCGTAGATCTCGTCCTCGGTACCGATCTCCACGATCTTGCCCAGGTACATCACGGCGACCCGGTCGGCGATGTGCCGCACCACCGACAGGTCGTGCGCGATGAAGATGTACGACAGCCCCAACTCGTCCTGGAGACTCTCCAGCAGGTTGATCACCTGGGCCTGGATCGACACGTCCAACGCCGAGACCGGCTCGTCACAGACGATGATCTCCGGCTTGAGCGCGAGCGCCCGGGCGATCCCGATCCGCTGCCGCTGCCCACCCGAGAACTGGTGCGGATACCGGTTGATGTGCTCCGGGTTCAACCCGACCAAATCCAGCAACTCCTGCACCCGCTGCCGGCGGGAGCCGCGCGGTGCCGCGTCCGGGTGGATGTCGAAGGGTTCGCCGATGAGGTCGCCGACGGTCATCCGCGGGTTCAGCGAGGTGTACGGATCCTGCATGACCATCTGCACGTTGCGGCGCATCCGGCGCAGCTCGGCGCCGGAGAGCTTGAACATGTCCCGGCCCTCCAGGATGGCCCGGCCCGAGGTCGGCGTCTCCAGCCGCATCAGCAGCTTGGCCAGGGTCGACTTGCCGCAGCCGGACTCGCCGACGATGCCGAGGGTCTCGCCCCGGTTCAGGTCGAAGCTGACCCCGTCGACCGCCTTGACGGCGCCGATCTGCCGCTTGAACACGATGCCCTGGGTGATCGGGAAGTGCTTGACGACGTTCTCGACCCGCAGCACGGTCTCGCCGCGCGGCTTGCCGGGTGTCGCCGGCCGGGTGCCGCCGGGGTCGAGCGGTGGGCGCGTCTGGTCAGAGTCGGCCATCGAGGACCTCCTGGGCGAAGTGGCAGGCGCTGGTTCGGCCGTCGCCGAGCGACCGGACGGCCGGCACGACGTCGACGCACTCCTGCCGGGCGTACGGGCAGCGCGGGTGGAACGGGCATCCGCTGGGGATGCGCATCAGGTTGGGCGGCAGGCCCCTGATGGTGGTCAGCCGCTGACCCTTGAGGTCGAGCCGGGGGATCGACTCCAGCAGACCCTTGGTGTACGGGTGCCCCGGTGCCTCGTACAGTGAGTGCACGTCGGCGTGTTCGACGATCCGGCCGGCGTACATCACGGCGATCCGGTCGGCCACGTCGGCGACGACCCCGAGGTCGTGGGTGATCAGGATCATCGCCATGTTCAGGTCCCGGCGCAGTTCGCCGAGCAGGTCCATGATCTGGGCCTGCACCGTCACGTCCAGCGCGGTGGTGGGTTCGTCGGCGATCAGTACCGCCGGGTCCAGCGCCAGCGACATCGCGATCATGACCCGCTGCCGCATACCGCCGGAGAACTGGTGTGGGTAGTCGCCGACCCGCTGCCGGGCCGCCGGGATCTTGACCAGTTCCATCAGCTCGATCGCCCGGCGCTTGGCCTGGGCCCGGGACAGTCCCTCACGCAGCCGCAGTACTTCGCCGATCTGCCAGCCGACCGGGAAGACCGGGTTCAGCGCGGAGAGCGCGTCCTGGAAGATCATCGAGATCTGCTTGCCGCGTACCTTCCGGCGCTCCTCCTCGGGGAGCTTCAGCAGGTCGGTACCGCGGTAGCGGATCTGGCCGGCCGGAATGACCGCCGGGGGCATGTCCAGGATGCCCATGATCGCCTGGGCGGTCACCGACTTGCCGGAGCCCGACTCGCCCAGTACCGCGAGGGCCTCCCCGGCGTCCAGGTGGTACGAGACGCCGTTGATCACCTTGGCCACGCCGTCCCGGGTGTGGAACTCGACGAACAGGTTCCGTACCTCGAGCAGGTGCCCGCCGTCGGCACCGGCGTTCTGCCGGCCGGGCAGCGGGTCGCGTTCGTTCGGATGCACCGCCATGTGATCACCGCAGCTTGGGGTCGAAGGCGTCGCGGATCGCGTCGCCGAGCATGATGAAGGCCAGTACGGTCAGCGCCAGGAAGGTCGAGGGCACCACCAGGGGGATCGCCGACTCGCGCATGTGTGCCCGGCCGGCGTCGATGTCGATTCCCCAGGAGATGGTCGGAGCCCGCAGGCCGATGCCGAGGAACGAGAGGGTCGCCTCGGCGGCGATGAAAGAGCCGAGCGCGATGGTCAGCACCACGATCACCGGGGCCAGCGAGTTGGGCAGGATGTGCCGCCACATGGTCCGGCCGTTGCCGGCGCCGAGCATTCGGGCCGCCGCCACGTAGTCCTGCTGCTTGGCGCTGATCACCGAGGACCGGATCACCCGGGCGGCGGTGGTCCAGCCGAGGATCGCGAGTACGAAGATCACTGCCATGATCCGGATGTTCGGGTTGTCGCTGCTGATCCGCTTCAGCATCACGATCGCGGCGAGCAGCAGCGGTACGCCGAGGACCACGTCGACGATCCGGGACAGTGCCGCGTCGATCCATCGGCCGAAGTAGCCGGCGAGCATGCCGACGGTGATCGCGATCAGCCCGGTGACCAGCGCCGAGAACGCGCCGACCAGCAGGGACGCCCGGGCGCCGTAGACGGCGCGGGCGTAGGTGTCGCAGCCCTGGAAGTCGTACCCGAAGGGGGCGCCGCCGCCGGGGCCGGCGTGCTGCCGGGCCAGCGTGCAGTCGTGCGGGTCGTTCGTGGTGAACAGGCCGGGGAAGGCCGCCATCGTGGTGACCAGCAGGACCAGTACCAGCGAGATCCAGAAGATCGGGTTGCCGCGCAGGTCGCGCCAGGCGTCGCCGGCCAGGCTGCGCGGCCGGGCCGCAGCGTCGCCCGACCCGGCCCTGCCACCGGACGACCCGGCCGCGGCGACGGTCTCCAACTCACTCATGCCTGTAGGTCCCTCACTCGTACCGGATGCGGGGGTCGAGGACGGCGTAGAGGACGTCCACCACGAGGTTCGACACCAGATAGACCACGACCAGCACGCTGACCAGGCCGACCACCAGGGGGCCGTCCTCGGTCCTGATGCCGCGGAAGAGGTTGAACCCGACGCCCGGGATGTTGAAGACGCCCTCGGTGATGATCGCGCCGCTCATCAGGTTGCCGAGTTCGACGCCGAGGAAGGTGATCACTGGGATCAGCGAGTTCCGCAGCACGTGCACGCTGACGATGCGGCGGGTCGGCAGGCCCTTGGCCTTCGCGGTCCGGACGTAGTCGGAGCGGAGGTTCTCGGCGACCGAGGTCCGGGTCAGCCGCAGCGCGGTGGCCAGCGAGAGGGAGCCGAGCACGATGCCGGGAAGCAGCAGGGCGTGGAAGCTGGGGTCGGCGCCGGCGGTCGGCGGGAAGAGCGGCAGCTTGACGCCGAGGAAGTACTGGGCGAGCGGCGCCAGCACGATGGTGGGGATGCCAAGGACCAGCAGGGTCAGCGCCAGGGTGGCGTTGTCGAAGACGCCGCCCCGGCGGAGCCCGGCGACGACTCCGGCGGTGACCCCGACCAGGATCGCCACCAGCAGCCCGATGACCGCGAGCTTCACGGTGACCGGCCAGGCCTGGGCGAGCATGTCGGTGATCTTCCGGCCGGTGAGCGAGTCGCCGAGGTCGCCGCGGAGCAGGTTGCCGACGTAGTCGAAGTAGCGGTAGAAGAACCCGCCGACCCCGGTCTGGTCGAGGTGGAACTTCTCGGTCAGGTACGCCCGCTGCGCCTCGCTGACCGGGCGCTCCCCGGCGAGTGCCTGGATGGGATCACCCTGTCCGGCGAACATCAGCGCGTACACGATCAGAGTGGTCCCGAAGAAGGCCAGGACCATCTGAAGCAGGCGACGCACGATGTAGCGGAACATCCTTGCCTTCTCCGTGAGGTGAGGTGGCTGGGGGGCGGTGCGCGGGAAGCGGTCCGGTGCGCGGGAAGCGCCGCGCGGTCGGAACGCGGGAAGCGGTCCGGGCCACCCGATTACCGGGTGGCCCGGACCGGCCTGTCGGTCAGCTCAGCTGACGACCTCGATCTTGGTCATGTCGACGACCTGGAAGAGGTCGACCTCGACGTTCTTGACCCGGGACGAGTGCGCGTAGACGTTCTGGCCGAACCGGAGCGGGATCACCGGCATCTCGGCGGCCAGGATCTCTTCGGCCTGCTGGTACTTCTTGACCGCCTCGTCCGCGGTCGCGGCGGCCGTGCCCTCCTGCACCAGGCGGTCGAAGTCGGGGTTGCTGTACCCGTAGTAGTTCGACGAGCCGTTGGTGGTGAACAGCGGGCCGAGGTAGTTCTCCATCGACGGGTAGTCCATCAGCCAGCCCAGCCGGATCAGGCCGACCGGCTGCTTCTTCTCCACCTTGGTCAGCAGGTCGGAGAACTTCGGCTCGGCCGTACCGACGCAGTCGACGCCCAGGTTGGCCTTGAGCTGGTTGCAGGTGGCGTCGACCCAGTCCTTGTGCCCGCCGTCACCGTTGTAGGTGATCTTCAGCTCGGCGGGTCCACCGGCGGCCTGGTAGAGCTCCTTGGCCTTGGCCGGGTTGAACTCGCAGGCCTCGCCGCAGGTGTCGTCGCGGTAGCCGGAAACC
Source organism: Plantactinospora sp. B6F1 (assembly GCF_040120695.1). Lineage (NCBI taxonomy): Bacteria > Bacillati > Actinomycetota > Actinomycetes > Micromonosporales > Micromonosporaceae > Plantactinospora > Plantactinospora sp. B6F1. The sequence goes on from NZ_JBEEAC010000010.1 coordinate 178,510, forward strand.
ACCGGGGAGACGAACGAGCGCGCCGAGATCTGCGACTCCTTGAAGATCGACTTGCTGATCTCGTCCCGGTCGATCGCCATGGAGATCGCCTTGCGCACGTCCGGCCTGCTGAACTCCTCCTGGAACGTGGGGAACGCCACGAACTGGAAGGCCGAGGCGGGGCTCTGCTGGAACCGGTCGCCCAGGTCCGTCGGCGCCGTGCTCAGGCTCTCGGTCGGGACGGTCACGTTCACGTCGAGGTTGTCCGAGAGCACGTCCGCGTACGCCGCGGTGAGCTGCTGGTAGATCCGGAACTCGGCACCGGCGATCTTCGGCTTCTCGCCCGGGTACGCGTCGTAGCGCTCGACCTCGACCTTGGCGTCGTGCTGCCAGGTGCCCTTCATCTTGAAGGGGCCGTTACCGATCGGGGCGTCCTCGAAGTCGTCCTTGATCACTCCGGGTGCCGAGAAGGCGGCCGCCGGCAGCGGGTAGAACGCGGTGTAGCCGAGCACGGTCTTGAACTCGGCGTACGGCTTGGCCAGCGTCACCGTGAAGCTGAGGTCGTCGACCTTCTTCAGCCCGCTCATGGTGGTGGCCTTCGGCTCCGGCGCCTTCTGCGGGCCGTCGCCGTCCGGGTCCACCGACTGGAGGTCGTCGTAGCCGGCGATCTTCTCGAAGAAGTAGCTGTTGCCCTGGCCGTTCGGCGCGTAGGCGCCGTAGTTCCAGGCGTTGATGTAGCTGTCGGAGGTCACCTTCTCGCCGTTGTGGAAGGTGTAGCCGTCCTTCAGCTTGATCGTCCAGGTCACGTTGTCGGTCGAGTCCACGGACTCCGCGGCGACCTCGAACGGCCTGTTCTGCTCGTCGTAGCCGACCAGCGGGGTGAACAGGGCCGAGAGCACCTGGTTACCGCTCGACTCGTTGGTGTTGGTGGGAATCAGGTGCTGCGGTTCCGCGATCTGGATCGAAACCGTCGCATTCGGGTCGCTCTCCCCCGAGTCCCCGCCCCCACCACAGGCCGCGAGGCCGAGGGTCGCGGCAAGGGGGATGGCGGTCCAGGCAGCGAGCCTACGAACCTGCATTGAGCCTCCTCGTCTCCTTACGCTGAGCAGTCGCCACCACACAGAGGTAACGCTGTGCAACGCTCGGCAAAGGTAGGTCGAGGCAGGACGCCTGGCCAAACTAGATGGTTACGGGTCAGTAACACAAGGCCGGGGCAGGACTTGCGGACGTCCACTCTGAGCTGCTATTGCAGCTCCACGGCAGGTGTCGGATGAATTCGGTTTGCCAGCGCAGGAGGGGGCAAACCGGGCGGATGATCGGCATCCGGTCGCGGGCGTCCGACTCAGGAGTTCGTCCGGATTCACCCGGATGGGGTCTTCCATAATGTGGACAACTCCACAAAATCTCACTGAGCGTGACTAACAACACGGTTACTTATAGTAAGAATCTGGTGCCGGCCACGCGGCCGACCGGATGTTGGCCGAGTGACCGATCCCGGTACCGACCGGCCGGGTGCCGGCTCGGCCGGGCGTACCGCGTGAGACGATCTGCCTGTGACGGCCACCCTTCTCGACGGCAAAGCAACCGCGGCACGCATCAAGGACGAACTCCGCGACCGGGTCAAGGCGCTGGCCGAGCGGGGCGTCGTGCCCGGGCTGGGCACGGTGCTGGTCGGCGAGGATCCCGGCTCCCAGGCGTACGTCAACGGCAAGCACCGGGACTGTGCCGAGGTGGGCATCGCCTCGATCCGCCGCGAACTGCCGGCCGACGCCACCCAGGAGCAGGTCGACGCCACGATCGCCGAGCTGAACGCCGACCCGGCCTGCCACGGCTACATCGTGCAGCTCCCGCTCCCGGTCCAGCTGGACACCCAGCGGGTGTTGGAGATGATCGACCCGGACAAGGACGCCGACGGGCTGCACCCGGTCAACCTGGGCCGGCTGGTGCTCGGCTACCCCGGTCCGCTGCCCTGCACCCCGCGCGGCATCGTCGAGCTGCTCCGTCGGCACGACGTACCGCTGCGCGGCGCCGAGGTGGCGGTGGTCGGCCGGGGCAACACGGTCGGCCGGCCGCTCGGGCTGCTGCTGACCCGGCGCAGCGAGAACGCCACCGTGACGCTCTGCCACACCGGCACCCTCGACCTGGCCGCGCACACCCGGGCCGCCGACATCGTGATCGTGGCGGCCGGGGTGCCGGGCCTGCTCACCGCCGACATGGTCCGGCCGGGCGCGGTGGTGGTCGACGTCGGCATCACCCGGGTGCTCGGTGCGGACGGCAAGGGCCGCTACACCGGCGACGTCGGGCCCGAGGTCGCCGAGGTGGCCGGCAAGGTGGTGCCGATGCCCGGCGGAGTCGGCCCGATGACCCGGGCGATGTTGCTGACCAATGTGGTGGAGCGGGCCGAGGCCGGGCTGGAGCCAACCGAGCAGGGCTGACGGGCGCCGGCCCGGGCGGCCTCCGGCGGTGGCGCTCGCCGACGGACGCGGATGTGAGCGACGGCAGGCAATTCCGCCCCTGACCAAAACCGAACACTCCTGACTGATACCGTCCGGAAATAACCAGACGGGTATCAGGGAGTGGGACGACCATGGGCAAAAAGGTCACCGTAGTCGGTGCCGGCTTCTACGGCTCGACGACCGCGCAGCGCCTGGCGGAGTACGACGTCTTCGACACGGTGGTGATCACCGACATCATCGAGGGCAAGCCCGAGGGCATCGCGCTGGACCTCAACCAGTCGCGCCCGGTCGAGGGCTTCGAGACCAAGGTCGTCGGCGTGACGACCGGGAAGGGCGGCGAGGGCTACGAGGCGATCGAGGGCTCCGACGTCGTCGTGATCACCGCCGGGCTGCCCCGCAAGCCGGGCATGAGCCGGATGGACCTGCTGGAGACCAACGCCCGGATCGTCCGCCAGGTCGCCGAGAACGTTGCCAAGTACGCCCCGAACGCCGTCGTCATCGTCGTCTCCAACCCGCTGGACGAGATGACCGCGCTGGCCCAGATCGCCACCCAGTTCCCGCGCAACCGGGTACTCGGCCAGGCCGGCATGCTCGACACCGCCCGGTTCACCAACTTCGTCGCCGAGGCGCTCGGCGTCAAGATCGGCTCGGTCCGTACTCTCACCCTCGGCTCGCACGGCGACACCATGGTGCCGGTGCCGTCCCGCAGCACCGTCGACGGCAAGCCGCTGCGCGACGTGATGCCGGCGGAGCAGATCGAGGAGCTGGTGGTACGCACCCGCAACGGCGGGGCCGAGGTGGTCGCGCTGCTCAAGACCGGTTCGGCGTACTACGCGCCGTCGGCCGCCGCCGCCCGGATGGCCCGGGCCGTGGCGACCGACTCCGGCGAGGTCCTGCCGGTCTGTGCCTGGGTCGACGGGCAGTTCGGCATCTCCGGGGTCTACCTGGGTGTGGAGGCGGAGATCGGCCGGGAGGGCGTACGCCGCGTCGTGGAGACGCCGCTGGACGCCGACGAGATCGCCAGTCTGAAGGCCGCTGCCGAGGCGGTCCGGGCCAAGCAGGCCGACGTCGCCAACATGTGAGTCGGTGAGGAAGGGCCCCCGCTACAGCAGAAGGCGCTGTGCGGGGGCCCTTCCTTACCGTCCTACAGCGGGACGAAGGGCGTACTCAGGTGCGGGGTGCCGAGCGTGGCGGCCGGCCGGGCGGCCAGCTCGGTGAGCAGCCGCTCCCGCGAGCCCCGGGCGGTGACCGGATCGACCTCGTGCGCGTACGGCAGCTCGGGGGCGACCAGTTGCAACGCGTGTACCAGCAGGTCGCCGGTGAGTAGCAGGGTCTGGTCGGCGTACTCGACCAGTACCGACTGGTGCCCGGGGGTGTGCCCGGGGGTGGCCAGCACCCGTACCTCAGGGGCGAGCCGGAGGTCGCCGTCGAGCGCGTCCAGCTGGCCGGTGGCGGTGAGCGGGTCGAGCAGGTAGCCGGTGATCCCGGCCGGGTCGTGCCGGCCAACGGCCGCGATCTCGGCCCGTTGCAGCAGGTAGCGAGCGTTGCCGAAGTACGGCGTACCGGCCGCGCCGGTGACCGCCCAGCCGATGTGGTCGGTGTGCAGGTGGGTGAGTACCACCGTGTCGACCTGCTCCGGCGTGATGCCGGCGGCGGCGAGTTCGGCCGGCAGTCGCCCGGGGGTCGGTGCCCACCTTCGGGCGGGGGCGTCGGCGGGGCCGATGCCGGCGTCGACCAGGATCACCCGGCCGGCCGCCGGACCGTCGTCGAAGCGGAGCGCGAAGCACCGGAACGGCAGCTGCCACTGCCCGTCGGCGGTCACCGCGCCCGGGTCGCGTTCGTCGGCCAGTTGCCAGTGTGCGGCGGTTGCGGTCGGGAATGCCTCGGTACGGGGTTGGAAGAACAACCCCTCGGCGTCCGGTAGCGCGATGACGGTGATCGGACCTACGGAACAGCTGATCATGGCAGGCAGTGTATTGCCTCCCGACGCCATCCAGTACGCTCGTACTGCTAGAGCAGATGACCCGGAGAGGAGCGCCGGCCGATGGCGAAGATCAAGGTTACGAACCCGGTTGTGGAAATCGACGGCGACGAGATGACCCGGATCATCTGGAAGCAGATTCGCGATCAGTTGATCCTGCCGTACCTCGACGTCGACCTGCACTATTACGACCTGTCGATCCAGTACCGCGACGAGACCGACGACCAGGTGACGGTCGACGCGGCGAACGCGATCAAGCAACACGGCGTGGGCGTCAAGTGCGCCACCATCACCCCGGACGAGGCCCGGGTGGAGGAGTTCGGCCTCAAGAAGATGTGGCGTTCGCCGAACGGCACGATCCGGAACATCCTCGGCGGCGTGGTCTTCCGCGAGCCGATCATCATGTCCAACGTCCCCCGGCTGGTACCGGGCTGGACCAAGCCGATCATCATCGGCCGGCACGCGCACGGCGACCAGTACAAGGCGACCGACTTCGTGGTGCCGGGCCCGGGCACGGTGACCATCACCTACACGCCGACCGACGGCGGCGCCCCGATCGAGATGGAGGTGGCGAACTTCCCGGGTGGCGGCGTCACGATGGGGATGTACAACTTCGACGACTCGATCCGGGACTTCGCCCGCGCATCCTTCCGGTACGGGCTCGACCGCGGCTACCCGGTCTACCTCTCCACCAAGAACACCATCCTCAAGGCGTACGACGGCCGGTTCAAGGACCTCTTCGCCGAGGTCTTCGAGGCCGAGTTCGCCGCGGAGTTCGCCGCCGCCGGCATCACCTACGAGCACCGGCTGATCGACGACATGGTCGCCGCCGCGCTGAAGTGGGAGGGTGGCTTCGTCTGGGCCTGTAAGAACTACGACGGTGACGTGCAGTCCGACACCGTGGCGCAGGGCTTCGGCTCGCTGGGCCTGATGACCTCGGTGCTGATGACCCCGGACGGCCGTACTGTCGAGGCCGAGGCGGCGCACGGCACGGTCACCCGGCACTACCGGCAGTGGCAGAAGGGCGAGAAGACCTCGACCAACCCGATCGCGTCGATCTTCGCCTGGACCCGGGGGCTGGCGCACCGGGGCAAGCTGGACGGCACCCCCGAGGTGACCCGGTTCGCCGAGACCCTGGAGCAGGTCTGCGTGCAGACCGTCGAGGGCGGCCAGATGACCAAGGACCTGGCGCTGCTCATCTCCCGGGACGCCCCGTGGCTGACCACCGACGAGTTCATGGCCGCCCTGGACGGCAACCTGGCCCGCAGGCTCGCCGCCTGACCTCACGTGGGCCGGCGCGTGAAGCGACGAACGTCCAAGATCGTCCCTTTTGCGCCGTTACCGCCCAGGGGGTGACGTCGTTGCACAGGGTGGACGTGATGCCAGTCGCGTCCAGGAAGACCGGCCCGGTCACGGCCGCCGCGAGAGGCCCGTACCGGATGGAACGGTCTTCCCGGCTGTTGCGCACAGCCGGCCGTCCCTTCCCTGCGGGGGGCCCTGTCCCGGGCCCCCCGCGCCCTCATCTCCGGTCCGCCAACGAGTTCCGCGCGGTCACTCCTCGACCGAGTACCGCACGGTCACTCCTCGACCGGGGCCAGCGTCACCCGACCGTCCTCGGCCACCTGCCAGCCCGGGTTGTGCGCGACCTCCCAGAGCAGGTCGTTCGGGTCCGAGAAGTAACCGTGGTAGCCGCCGAAGGCGGCGCGCTGCCCGGACTTGACCACCGTCGCCCCGGCGGCGGCCGCCCGGGCCAGTACCCGGTCGACCTCCGCCGGACTCTCGACGTTGTGCGACAGGGTGAAGCCGGTCGGTGCGGGCAGCAGCGGCGTCCCGGCACCGAGGTCGGCGGCGAACGCCTCCGCCTCGAAGAGCCCGAGCACCACCCCCGGGGCCACCTGGAAAAAGAGGATCTCGTCCGGTACGTCCAGGGTCGGCGTCCAGCCCAGCCCGTCGACGTAGAAGTCCCGGGCCCGGTCCAGGTCCCGGGTGGCCACCGTGAGGAAGTGCACGCGCTGCTCCATGACCAGTCATTGTCCGACCCGTCCGGGGCCGGCGGTGCCGGGATCGTCGAGTTGCCCGGAGCGGGCCCGCCGAACCCGGCCCACCGGCCCGGATGGTCCGCGGTCAGTCCCGGCTGTCGGTCCGCGGGCCCTCCTCCGGGCCGCCGCCGGGCGGCTTCGGGCGGTGCCCCGCACAGGCCCGTTCGGCGGACCTGAAGGTTTCCGACTGTGGATCGAGGTCGGGTCCGCCCTCGATCCGGATCCCGCCGTCCGGCTCCGGGTCCGGGAACTTCGGTACGCCGTTCTCCCGCATGCACCGGGAGTACTCCCGGATCCGCTGTTGCGCCTGCGGGTCGAGTTTCGGCGGCTCACCCCCGTTCGGCAGATACTCCTGGCACTTCCGCTGCGCGGCATCCATCTTCGCCCGGTCGGTGCCCTCCGGCGCCCGCAGCCGGACCGCCCCGCCCTCGACCTCCGGATCGGGGAAGTCCGGTATCCCGTTCTCCCGCATGCACTGGCCGAACCGGCGAGCCCGGTCCTCCTCGTCCACCGGTTCCTTCCCACCGCCGCCATCGCTGGCACTGGCGGTGGGACCGCCGGCCGTGGCGATCCCCGGGTCCCGGTCGGTCCCGCCGCATCCGGCCACGCCGACCAGCAGCAGCAGACCGAGCAGCAGACCGGTTCTGGTGCGCATCGTCGTACCACCTCCGTTCCGACCGGCGGTCGCCGGCCGTGCCCAGTAGAGCCGGAGGCACCTTTCCCGGGCGTCACGGAATGCGTTGACACCCGGGTTACCCGACCCCGTGCACCATGGGCGGATGCGGATCCTGGTGGTGGAGGACGAACGGCTGCTCGCCGACACGGTGGCCCAGGGGCTGCGCCGGGACGCCCACGCGGTCGACGTCGTGCACGACGGCGGTGCCGCGCTGGAGCGGGTCGGCGTACACGACTACGACGTGGTGGTGCTCGACCGTGACCTGCCGGTGGTGCACGGCGACGAGGTCTGCCGGGCGATCGTCCGGCACGAGTCCCCGGTCCGGGTACTGATGCTGACCGCCGCCGCCGGAGTCGACGACCGGGTCGGCGGGCTGGCCCTGGGCGCCGACGACTACCTGCCGAAGCCCTTCGCGTTCCGGGAACTGGCCGCCCGGGTGGCCGCACTCGGGCGCCGGTCCCGGTCGGCCGCACCGCCGGTGCTGGAGCGGGCCGGGGTACGCCTCGACCCGCACCGCCGGGAGGTCCACCGGGACGGCCGGTACGTCCCGCTCTCCCGTAAGGAGTTCGCGGTCCTCGCCGAGCTGCTCCGCGCCGACGGTGCCGCGGTCTCCGCCGAGCGGTTGCTGGAGAAGGCCTGGGACGAGCACGCCGACCCGTTCACCCACGCGGTACGGATGGCGATCCTCAAGCTGCGTCGCAAGCTCGGCGACCCGCCGATCGTGCTCACCGAGCCCGGGGTGGGGTACCGGATCCCGTGAGACGTCTCTCGCCGGCCAGGCTGACCATCCGGGCCCGGCTCACCCTGGTCTACGGCGGGCTTTTCCTCCTCGCCGGCCTGCTGCTGCTCGGCGTGACGTACGCCCTGATGTCGCAGCGGCTGCCGGAGAACTCCACCTTCACGGTGAACCGGGTCGGGCCGGCGCCCGGGGAGACGACGCCACCACCGGCGGGGTACGACGGCGACGGCGTCTCGGTACGCGGCGACGACGTCGGGCTGCCGTGGTCGGACGAGATGGAGCAGGTGACCCGGATGGTCGGCCAGGCCCGACAGGACGCCCTGGAGGCGCTGCTCACCCAGGGCGGGATCGCGCTGGTCGTGGTCGGTGCCGCCGCGACCGCGTTCGGTTGGCTGATCGCCGGCCGGCTGCTCCAGCCGCTGCACCGGGTCACCGAGACGGCCCGGCGGATCGCCAGCGCGCCGGACGCCGACCGCGGCCTGCACGAACGGATCGCGTTGACCGGTCCGCCGGACGAGATCAGGGAACTCGCCGACACCTTCGACCTGATGCTGGCCCGGCTGGACGACGCCTTCGACAGCCAGCGGCGGTTCATCGGCAACGCGTCGCACGAGCTGCGTACCCCGCTCACGCTGAACCGGACCCTGCTGGAGGTGATGGTCCCCGGCTCGACCTCGCCCGAGCTGCGCCAGCTCGGCAGTACGCTGCTGGCGGTCAACGCCCGGCACGAACGGCTGATCGACGGGCTCCTGCTGCTGGCCCGATCGGAGCACGAGGTGGCCGAACGCTCCTATGTGGACCTGGCGGATGTGCTGGAGCACGTCGTCACGCAGGTGCCGCCCGGTCCGGTGACCGTGAACACCGAGGCGGCCGAGGCGCCCACCACCGGCAGTTCGGTGCTGCTCGAACGGCTGGTGCAGAACCTGGTCGAGAACGGCGTCCGGCACAACGTCCCCGAGCACGGCTGGGTACGGGTCAGCAGCGGTACCGGCCCGGACGGCACCGCGCGGGTACGGGTGGAGAACACCGGGCCGGTGGTGGCGCCGTACGAGATATCGAGCCTGTTCGAGCCATTCCGGCGGCTCGGCGGCGATCGGCTCGCCGGCAACCCGCCCGGGGCCGGACTGGGACTGTCGATCGTCCGGGCGATCGCCCGGGCACACGGCGGCACGGTGGAGGCCGAACCCCGATCCGGCGGCGGCCTGGTGGTCACCGTCGTCCTGCCCGCCGCCGACTAGGCATCGAGGGCAGCTGCCCCGCCGAGCCACGAACCCGGCTCGGCAGCCCGGGATCTCGGTCGGTAGACCGCCCCGCCATGCTCCCGGTCAGGCCAGTTTCCGGAATTCGGCCAGCCCGCCGTCGAAGAGGAAGTCGGCGGTCTGGGTCAACACGATCGCGATCAGGTCCCGGTGCGGGTCGGTGAACCAGGCGGTGCCGTAGCCGCCGGTCCAGCCGTAGCTGCCGGGGGCCGGGGACGTCTCGTCGGGGGTGACAGCGACCGAGACGCAGTAGCCCCAGCCGTAGCCGTCGAGTATCGGGCCGGCGGTGGCGATCTGCTCCGGCGTCAGGTGGTTGGTGGTGATCAGCTCGACCGACTTCTCCGACAGCAGTCGCCGGCCCTGGTGCACCCCCCTGTGCAGCAGCAGGCGAGCGAAGGCCAGGTAGTCCGGCCCGGTCGAGACCAGCCCGCTCGCGCCGGACGGGAAGGTCGGCGGTGCCGTCCAGGCGCCCGGACCGGAGACGTCCCGCTCGGTCAGGGCGCCGGTCTCCGGATCGGCCGCGCAGAACGCGGCCAACCGGTCGGCGTGCGCGGCGGGCACGGTGAAACCGGTGTCGACCATGCCCAACGGCGCGAAGATCCGGTCCCGGAGGAACTCCGGCAACGGCCGGCCGGCGGCCCGGGCGACCAGCACGCCCAGCACCTCGGCGGCAGTGTCGTACTGCCAGCGTTCGCCCGGGGAGTGCATCAGCGGCAGGGTGCCGAAGCGCCGGATCCACTCGTCCGGGTCGTGCGGGGTGCGCGGATCGGGCGGCCCGATCGCCAGCCCCAGCTCGTCGGTGGCGGTGACGACCGGGTACGCCGGCTGGAAGCTCGGCTCGAAGAGCAGGCCGTGTCCCATCCGGAAGGTCAGCAGGTCCTCGACGGTGCTCGGGCGTGCCGCCGGGACGGTGTCGTCGAGCGGGCCGTCGAGCCGGCGCAGCACGCCGCGCCCGGCCAGCTCGGGCAGCAGCCGGTCGACCGGCTCGTCCAGCCTCAGCCGACCCTCCTCGACCAGCATCATGGTGGCGACCCCGAGCACCGGCTTGGTCATCGAGGTGATTCGGAAGATGGTGTCGGGGCGCATCGGAGCGGTGCCGTCGACCGACAGCGTGCCGATCGGGTCGATCCGCACCTTATCGCCCCGGGCCAGCACGGTGACCAGGCCGGGCAGGTTGGCCCTGGCGACCCTGGTGGCCATCGCCTCGTGCAGCCGGTCCGGTTCGGGCGAGTCGGTCATGGCGGGGAGCCTACGGCCCGGCACCGACAAACTCGGGTCGGACATACCGGCCTCATCCGGCGTCGCGCAGGAGTTGGGCGGCCCGCTCCGGTGGGATGTCGTTGATGAAGACCCCCATCGCCGACTCCGAGCCGGCCAGGTATTTCAGCTTGTCGGCCGCCCGCCGGATGCTGAACACCTGCAGGTGCAGGTGCGCCAGACCGGAGTCGGCGTGTACCGGCGCCTGGTGCCAGGCCGCGATGTACGGCAGCGGCCGGTCGAAGAGCCGGTCGAACCGGCGCAGCAGGTCCAGGTAGAGCGGGCCGAAGGCGTCCCGCTCGGCGTCGTCCAGCGCCGGGATGTCCGGTACCGGCCGGTGCGGCGCGACGTGCACCTCGAACGGCCAGCGGGCCGCCGCCGGCACGTACGCCGTCCAGTGCTCGTTGGCCAGTACCACCCGCTGCCCGGCGTCCCGCTCGGCGGCGAGTACGTCGGCGTAGAGGTTGCGTCCGCCGGTGCGTTCCGCGTGCCGCCGCGCGGCCGCCAGCATCGCCCGGCCGCGTGGCGGCAGGAACGGGTACGCGTAGATCTGGCCGTGCGGGTGGTGCAGGGTCACCCCGATCTCCACCCCCCGGTTCTCGAAGCAGAAGACCTGCTCCACCCCGGGCAGTCCGGCCAGCGCGGCGGTACGGTCGGCGAGCGCCTCCAGCACGGTACGCACCCGGGCCGGCGCCAGGGTGGCGAACGACGCGGAGTGGTCGGCGGTGAAGCAGACCACCTCGCACCGTCCCGTCCCCGGCCGGACCGCCGTGTACGGGGTGAGCTGGCCGGGCGGGTCACCGGGCCGGTCGCTGAAGGAGGGGAAGCGGTTCTCGAAGACCACCACGTCGTAGTCGTACGCCGGGATCTCGCTGGACCGCTCCGGAGTGGACGGACACAGCGGGCACTGGTCGCTCGGCGGCAGGAAGATCCGGCCCTGCCGGTGCGCGGCGACCGCGACCCACTCGTCGACCAGCGGGTCGTAGCGGAGCTGCGAGGCCGGCGGCGGCAGCGGCAGGTCGCGGCGGTCCGGCCCCTCCCGGACCGCGTCCGGGTGCTCGTCGAAGTAGATCAGCTCGCGCCCGTCGGCCAGTTTGACCGCCATCCGCCTCACGACGTCACCTCGCAGAGCAGTAGTTCCGGCACGTGCGCCCGGAGGATCTCCCGGACCGGTTCGGGCAGGCCGGTGTCGCAGACCAGGGTGTGCGCCTCGCCGAGTTCGGCGAAGGACGAGATCCCCACCGTGGCCCACTTGGTGGAGTCGGCCAGCACCACCAGCCGGTCCGTCGCGGCCAGCAGCGCCCGGTTGGTCTCCGCCTCCAGCAGGTTCGGGGTGCTGAACCCGGCCCGCTCGCTCATCCCGTGCACGCCGAGGAAGACCAGGTCCAGGTGGAGCGAGCGGATGGTGGCCACCGCCACCGGCCCGACCAGCGCGTCGGACGGGGTGCGTTCCCCGCCGGTGAGCACCACGGTCTGGTCCGGCCGGCCGGACCGGTACAGGATCTCGGCGACCGGGATCGAGTTGGTGACCACGGTCAGCGCCGGCACCCCGACCAGCCGGCGGGCGAGTTCGGCGGTGGTCGTACCCGCGGAGAGCGCGACCGCCATCCCGGGGGTGACCAGCCGGGCGGCCTCGGCCGCGATGGCGGCCTTCTCGGCCCGCTGCCGCACCGACTTGGCCGCGAAGCCCGGCTCGTCGGTCGAACCGGGCCGGGCGGTGGTCGCCCCGCCGTGCACCTTGGCCAGCAGGCCGCGTTCGGCCAGCGCCTCCAGGTCGCGCCGGATCGTCATGTCGGAGACGCCGAACTCGCCGGCCAGCTCGGTGACCCGGACCCCGCCGGCCGTGCGGACCCGGTCGAGGATGGCCGCCTGGCGCTGCTGGGCCAGCATCACGCGGTCCCGGCCGGTTCCGGCCGCTGCGCCAGCACCGCGACGCCGTACGGCTCGACCCGGGTCGGCCCGGCCCACCGGACGCCGGTCAGCAGGTCGGTACCGGCCGCGTCGACCTCGGCCGGCCGGTCGGAGCGGTTGAGCAGGAAGAGGTACGACCGGCCGTCCGGATGCCGACGCCGGATCTGCTCCACCCCGGGTACCGCCGGCGCGGCCGCGGCGGCACCGGCGTCGTCCGCGATCCGGGCCAGCAGCCGGCCCAGCGCGGTCTGCTCCAACCGGGTACCGAGATACCAGGCCGCCCCGCCCTCCCCGGCCGAGGGGTCCGCAGCGTGCGCGGCGCCGGCCCGGCGGGTGATCGCCGGACCGCCGGGGACCGGCCCGTTGTCGTACCTGACCAGCACCTCGGCGTCGGGGGCGGCGAGCGCCTCGGTCCAGACCGCCGCCGAGGTGCCGTCGTCGAGGCGTACCGTGCCGCCGGCGGGGAGCGGGAAGAACTCCTCGACCCGGATGCCGAGCAGCTCGGCGAAGGCGCCCGGCAGCGGGGCGGGACGGACCCGGTCGCACTCGTCCACCAGCCCGCTGTACGGGCCGACCACCAGGGTGCCGCCGGAGCGGACGTACCCGGTCAGGTTGCCGATCGCGGCGTCGTCGACCAGGTAGAGCGCCGGGGCGAGTACCAGTTTGTAGCCGGTCAGGTCGGCGCCGGGCGCGGCCAGGTCGGCGGTGATCCCGGCCCGCCAGAGCGCGCTGTGCCAGCGGCGGATCTCGTCGAAGGCGACCATGTCGGTACTCGGCTGGTTCGCCGCCTCCTGGGCCCAGACGGAGGAGTAGTCCAGCAGAACCGCGACCTCCGCCTCGGTGCGGGAGCCCTCGATCTCGGCGAGCGCCCGCAGGTGCCGGCCGAGCTGGACCACCTCGCGCCAGATCTTCGAGTCGGTGCCGGCGTGCGGCAGCATCGCCGAGTGCCACTTCTCCGAACCGGCCCGGCTGGCCCGCCACTGGAAGAAGAGCGCACCCTCCGAGCCCCGGGCGACGTGTGCCAGCGCGTCCCGGACGAGCTGCCCGGCCGGCTTGGCCAGGTTGCGCGGCTGCCAGTTGACCGCGCTGGTGGAGTGCTCCATCAGCAGCCACGGGCCACCGGCCAGCGACCGGCTCAGGTCGGCGGCGAAGGCGATCTGGGCCGGCGGTTCCAGCGGGTGCTCGCCGAGCAGGTAGTGATCGTTGGAGAGCAGCCGGTCCGGGCCGGTCAGCTCCCGACCCCAGGCCCAGTAGTCCAGGTTGACGCAGCTCGCCGTCATCAGGTTGGTGGTGACCGGTACGCCGGGGGAGAGCCGGTGCAGTGCGTCCCGTTCGGCCGTGAAGCAGGCCAGGTGCTCGTCGGAGCTGAACCGCCGGAAGTCCAGCACCTGTGCGGGGTTCGAGGAGGTCGGGGTGGCCCGGGGCGGCTGCACCTGTGCCCAGTCGGTGTAGGTCTGCGACCAGAACGCCGTACCCCAGGCCGCGTTCAGCGCGTCGAGGTCGCCGTACCGCTGCCGCAGCCAGTCGCGGAACGCATCGGCGGAGGTGTCGCAGTAGCAGTGCGCGTTGTGGCAGGCGTACTCGTTGTGCACGTGCCAGGCGGCCAGCGCCGGGTGCGTGGCGTAGCGTCGGGCGAGTTGCTCGGTCAGCGCCAGGGCGGCCCGGCGGTAGACCGGTGAGCTGGCGCAGATCGCCTGCCGGCTGCCGTAGGTCAGCCGCCGCCCGTCCGCGTCCACCGGCAGCGTCTCCGGGTGGGTGTGGGAGAACCATGGCGGCGGGGAGGCGGTGGCGGTGGCCAGGCAGACCCCGATCCCTCCGGCGTGCAGCATGTCCATGATCCGGTCCAGCCGGTCGAAGTCGTACCGCTCGGGAGCCGGTTCGAGCCAGGCCCAGGCGAAGACGCCGACGGTGACCAGGTTGACCCCGGCCTCCCGCATCAGCGCCACGTCCCGCGGCCAGACCTCCTCGGGCCACTGCTCCGGGTTGTAGTCCCCGCCGTAGCTCAGGCCCTCGACGTTCGGCACCAGACCGCCCACACCGCCTCCAACGCGCTCGCACGTGATCCAACAGATACGAACACTAGCGCGCGTGGGTGTGCGTGAGGTGTCAGGAGGGGGCCCTTCTGGATCAGAATGCGATGAGAGGGGGCCCTTCCTTACAGTTGTTGAAGGCGGGGCTCGACCCAGCCGGTCTCGGTCAGGTGCGCGAAGAGCAGGTGCACGCACTCCTGCACCGTCAGGTCGGTGGTGTCGAGCACCAGCTCGGCGTCGGTCGGCTCCTCGTACGGGTCGTCGATGCCGGTCATCCCGGTGAGCTGGCCGGCCCGGGCGCGCGCGTACAGGCCCTTGCGGTCCCGCCGCTCGCAGACCTCCAGCGGGGTGGCGACGTGCACCAGTACGAAACCGGCCCCGGCGGCCCGGGCCATCTCCCGGGCGGTCGCCCGCGCCCGGGCGTACGGGGCGATCGGGCAGCAGATGGCGAGGCCCCGGTGCCGGGCGACCTCGGCGGCGACCCAGCCGATCCGGCGTACGTTCAGGTCGCGGTCCGCCCGGCTGAAGCCCAACCCGGCGGAGAGTTCCCGGCGGACCACGTCACCGTCGAGCAGGGTGATCGTGCGGTCCCCGCTCTCCCGCAGCACGTCGGCCAGGCCCCGGGCGATGGTCGACTTGCCCGAGCCGGAGAGCCCGGTGAGGAAGACCACCAGTCCCCGGTGCCGGCGGGGCGGCCGGGCCCGGGTCAGCTCCTTGGCGACCGCCGGCGGGGTGTGCCACTCCGGCAGCGGGAAGCCACGGTCGAGCAGGTCCTCGATCTCCTCCTGCCCCAGCGGCAGTCGCCGGTTACGCGGCGGGATGTCGTCCCGCCACCGCCACTGGCCGTCCCGGTTGTCGTAGGCCAGCTCGCGGGGGACCAGCATGCGCAGCCCGCCACCGGTGAGCATCTCGGTGGTGGAGAGGACGTGGGTCACCCCGTAGGCCCGGGCCACCCGGGCCCGGAGCAGCGCGTCCCAGATGTCGTCGCCGCGCCGGGCGATCGGTACCGCGACGATGGTGGCCGGGGGCATCCGGTCGCGGGCCCCGAATATGCTCCGGACCAGCGCCTCCGGCGGCAGCCCGTCCGGGCCGGTGTTGGCGACCGGCACCAGGATGAGCAGGTGGGCGGCGAGCGTCCGTACCGCGTGGGCGATCTGTGCGAGTTGCGGCCGGTGCAGCGGCCGGTCGGCGATCACCCCGAGCACCCGGCCCGGTGGCAGCAGCTCCCGGACCTCGGCCGGAGACCGGCGGAGCCGCTGGAACGGGCCGTGGCCGCCGTCGCCGATCCGGCGCACCGGGCCGCCGACACCGCACCAGCCCTGGGTGGTCGGCCAGAGGTCGGTGACCTCCAGCAGCGCGGTCGGTGCCCCCTCCGGGTCGGTGAGGACCAGGCCGCGCTCGACCGGATTGTTCAGGTCGATGCCGCTGACCAGGTCGGCCGGGACCTGGAGGGTCACCGGAACCGGCCAGGAGGAGCCGTCGGCGAGCCGGCCGCGCCGGGCCACCGAGCCGAGGTCGGCCCGGCCCATGAAACCGGCGAGCGGGGCGTACGCTCCGGAGAGCAGCAACTCCAGGTCGGCCAGCTCATACGGGCGCGGCGTGTACGCCGGAGCGTCACGCAGCAACTCATCGGGCAGCACCCACCCGTTGCTCATCCGCACTCCCCAACTACCCGGCCAGCCGGCACACAGTTTCGCAGCCGGCCGCCGATCGGTCGAGACCGCCACTCCCGTTTGGACGCCCGGATCGACAGCACCACGCGTCCGGCAGCGCCGGGTTCGGTCTTCGGCTTTCAGGAGGTTACCCAACCCGGCGCCGGGTCGTGCCGAAAGTCCTACCCCGGCCCCTAGGGGAGGCCCGGCTCCGACGCTCGCCGATTCGGGGTAGTTCCAGGGTGGTTTCCGGACCTCCCGGTCGGGCCACCGGCCCTAGGCTGGCAGCGTGACACTGATCGCGACCCAGTCGCTGACCAAGACGTACGGCAATCGGGTGACCGCGTTGTCCGACCTGACGGTCACCGTCGAGCCGGGCATCGTCGGTCTGGTCGGAGCCAACGGTGCGGGCAAGTCGACCTTCATCAAGATCATGCTCGGCCTGTTGGAGCCGACCGGCGGACAGGCCCGGGTGCTCGGCCTCGACCCGATGACGGACGGGCACCAGGTCCGGGCCCGGGTCGGCTACATGCCCGAGCACGACTGCCTGCCGCCGGACCTGTCGGCCGCGGAGTTCGTCACGCACATGGGACGGATGAGCGGGCTGCCCAAGACGACCGCCCGGGAGCGGGCCTCCGAGACGCTGCGGCACGTCGGTCTCTACGAGGAGCGCTACCGCCAGGTCGGCGGCTACTCCACCGGCATGAAACAGCGGGTCAAGCTGGCCCAGGCACTGGTGCACGACCCCGACCTGCTGCTGCTCGACGAGCCGACCAACGGGCTGGACCCGGCCGGCCGCGACGCCATGCTCACCCTGATCGAGCGGATCGGCACCGAGTTCGGCATCTCGGTCCTGGTCTGCTCGCACCTGCTCGGCGAGGTCGAACGGATCTGCGACGCGCTCGTCGCGATCGAGGGCGGCCGGCTGCTCCGCTCCGCACAACTGGCCGACATGACCGCGGTGACCGAGGTGCTCTCGGTCGAGGTGAGCGAGGGCAGCGACGAACTGGCCGCCCGGCTCACCGCCGCCGGCCTCCCGATCCGGCGCGACGGCCGGCTGCTGCTCGTACCGCTGCTCGACGCGGGGACGGTGCCGGTCGGCGCGCAGGCGCGGGACTCGGCACTCGACAAGACGTACGACCTGATCCTGACCGCGGTCGCCGAGCTGGACCTGCCGCTGCACCGGCTCGACCAGCGGCGGCACCGGGTCGTCGAACTCTTCGCCACCGACCCGGCCCGGGTTCCCGAGTCGACCGGTGCCGGCACGGCCCTGGAGGGCGCACGATGACCACGCTCGACGTCCCGCAGACCGACCGCCCGGCCGGGGTCATCCACGACATCGGATACCAGCGGTACGACGGTCCCCGGCTCGGCCGGCGACACCTGCTCGGCGGGCTCTACCTGCACAGCCTGCGTACCGCCTTCGGGCTCGGTCGCACCTTCAAGGCGAAGATCTTCCCGTGGCTGATCGTCGGGGTGGTCGGGGTGGTCGCCGCGGTGCTGATCGCGGTCCGGGCCCAGATCGGCGAGGCGCCGCTGGATTACGCCGAGTTTCCCGAGGCGCTCAGCGTGCTGATCATCTTCTTCTGCGCCATCGTCGCGCCGGAACTCGTCTCCCGGGACCTGCACAGCGGGGTGCTGCCGCTCTACTTCGCCCGCCCGCTGCACCGCTCGGACTACGCGCTGGTCAAGCTGGCCGCGCTGATCTCGGCCACGTTCCTGACGGTCGGCGTGCCGCTGACGGTGATGTTCGCCGGCGCCGCCTTCATGGTCGACGGCATCGGGGCGGTCTGGGACGAGCTCGGTGACTTCCTGCCGGCGCTCGGCTACGTCGCCGTGCACGCGGTCGTCTATTCCGTGCTGGCGCTGCTGGTCGCCTCCCTGGTCCGGCGCCGGGCCGTCGCGGCCGGGGCGATCGTCGGGGCGTTCCTGCTGACCACTCCGGTGGTCGTGGTGCTGTCGGTGCTGCCGTACGAGGCCGCGACCCAGCTCGCCTGGCTGGCCAGTCCGGTCACCCTGGTCGGCGGGATCGGGGACTGGGCGTTCGAGGCGAGCAGTGATTTCGACGTCGACCCGTACGGCCCGCTGTACGGCCTGGTCGGGGTCGCCATGGTCGTCGCCGGAACCCTGCTGCTGCTCGCCCGCTACCGGAAGGTCGCCGCAAAATGAGTGACGTGGAACTGGCCGGGGTCTCCCGCTGGTACGGCAACGTGGTGGCCGTCAACGACGTGTCGATGCGCCTCGGCGCCGGCGTGACCGGGCTGCTCGGGCCGAACGGTGCCGGCAAGACCACCGTGCTGCACATGATGGCCGGGTTCCTGGCCCCCTCGAAGGGCACGGTGACGCTGGACGGCGAACCCACCTGGGGCAACCCGGCGGTCTACCGGCGGCTCGGCCTGGTGACCGAGCGTGAGTCGGTCTACGACTTCCTCAGCGCGTACGAGTTCGCGCTGGCCAGTGCCCGGCTGCACCGGCTGGCCCAGCCGGAGGCGGCGGCCCGGCGGGCGCTCGAACTCGTCGAGCTGACCGACGCGCAGGACCGCCGGATCGGCACGTACTCCAAGGGCATGCGCCAGCGGGCCCGGGTCGCCGCCGCCCTGGTGCACGACCCGGAGGTGCTGCTGCTGGACGAGCCGTTCAACGGCATGGACCCGAGGCAGCGGCTGCACATGATGGAGCTGCTGCACTCACTCGGCGGGCAGGGCCGGACGATCCTGTTCAGCTCGCACATCCTGGAGGAGGTCGAGCAGGTCTCCGGCACGGTCCAGGTGATCGTCTCGGGCCGGCTGGCCGCCTCCGGCGACTTCCGGACCATCCGCCGGCTGATGACCAACCGGCCGCACGTCTTCGCGGTCCAGTCCAGCGACGACCGGCGGCTGGCGGTGGAGCTGATCGGCCAGCCCTCGGTGAACGGGGTGGACGTGACCCGGGACGGGCTGACCGTCCGGGCCAGCGACTACGGCAGCTTCACCCGGGCGCTGCCGAAGATCGCGCTGGCCTCCGGCATCCGGGTCCGCCGGCTGCTGCCGTCGGACGAGTCCCTGGAGAGCGTGTTCTCCTACCTGGTGGAGGCGTAGGGCCGTGAGTGCGAGGAGTGAGCCGGTTTTGCGAGCCCCGCAGTCGCGAACGAAGGAGTGACCATGTCGACCGTTGCCTGGATCACCGCCCGTGGCCTCTTCGGCCGTCGCCGGTTCCTGCTGCTCTTCCCGCTGCCGGTCCTGCTCGTCGGGCTCGCCGTACTGGCCCGGTCGGCCGGCGTCGACCCGACCCAGTGGGGCGAACCGATCGTGTACGGGCTGGGACTGGGCGTGCTGTTGCCGGTCACCGCGCTGATCGTCGGTACCGGGGTGCTCGGTTCCGAGATCGACGACGGGACGCTGCTGCACATCCTGACCAAGCCGCTGCCCCGCTGGCAGGTCGTGCTGCCGAAGCTGGCCGTGGCGACCGGGGTCACCGCGCTGACCGTCGCCGTACCCCTCTACGTCGCCGGGGTGCTGGTCGACTCCGTACGCTTCGGGCTCGGGCTGGCCGCCGCGAGCGTGGTCGGCGCGCTGGCGTACTCGGCGTTCTTCCTGGCCCTGAGCCTGCTGACCCGGCGCCCGGTGTTGCTCGGCCTGGTCTACGTGCTGATCTGGGAGGGGCTGCTGAACAGCATCGTCAGCGGTACCCGGGTGCTGTCGGTGCAGCACTACGTGGTGACCCTGACCGACCGGATCGCGCCGACGGCGCTGCTGGACGGGTCGGTGTCGCTGCCGGTGGCGATCGTGATGAGCGCGCTCTTCACGGTCGGCTTCACGATGCTGGCGGTCCGCCGCCTGGGTAGGTTCAGCGTGGCCGGCGAGACGAGCTGACGGCGCCACGGCCCGACGGCGACCCGCCGCCCATCCTCGGCCGATGACGGCCGACCCTCGCGCATCACCGGAGCCGCTGTCCCGACCGGGACAGCGGCTCCCCCCGTGACCGCTCGGTCTTGACATCGACGGCCGTCATGTCGAAAATTTACGCCAGTGCCCCAGGCGGTGAAAATTACCGGCCAAATGCCGCCGGTGTGGGGGCGCGGCGTTCACCGTGGGCGTGCGGCTCACCGCGCTGCCCGCACCGTCGAGTTCATCCGTGATCCAGCTGTCACGCCACCCCCGGTCTCGGCTGTCACATCCACCCGTGGACGGCACCACCCGTCCACATCCCCTGGGAGGAACCCATGCCCGACGCACCCCTCGTACGCAGGCGGGTCCTGCTCGCCGCGGCTGCCGGTCTGGTCGCCGCGCCCCTGCTCGCCAGCCCGGCCCAGGCCGCGACGCCCAAGATCTATCTCGACCCCGGCCACGGCGGCACCGACTCCGGCGCGGTCGGAAACGGCCTCCAGGAGAAGGCGCTGACCCTCGACATCGCGCTGCGCACCCGCACCTATCTGGAGAACAACTGGACCGTCTCGGTCCGCATGTCCCGCACCTCGGACATCACCCGGAGCCTGTCCTGGCGGACCAGCGACGCGAACTCCTGGGGCGCCAACATCTTCGTGAGCATCCACATCAACGCCGGTGGCGGCACCGGCTTCGAGAGCTACGTCTATCCGTCGGCCGGTTCGGCGACTCAGCGCCTCCAGGACTACGTGCACGCGGCGGTGTTGAGCAACGCCCGCGGCGTCGCCTCGGTCACCGACCGCGGCCAGAAGACGGCCAACTTCCACGTGCTGCGCGAGACCGCGATGTCGGCCGTGCTCACCGAGAACCTCTTCATCGACCGGGCCGCCGACGCCAACCTGCTCGGCCAGGCCGCGTTCCGGCAGGCGCTCGCCGTCGGACATGCCCAGGGCATCGCCCGTTACTTCGGGCTGGCCTGACCGGTCCGGCGATCGGGCTAGTTCCGGGAAAGAGTGCCTTCCGGCGTCGGCTGGAGGCACTCTTTCCCGGAAACAGTAGACCTCGTCCGGTTCAGCCGGTGTTGCGCATCCCGGCGGCGATCCCGTTGACGGTGGTGAGCAGGGCCCGCTCCAGCGCCGTACCGTCGCCGGGGGCGCGCCGGCCGCCCGGCGCGGTCGCCATGGCCCGACCGGCGGCGCCGGAGTCGCGGTACTGCCGCAGCAGCGCCACCTGGAGGTGGTGCAGCGGCTCCAGGTAGGTGTCCCGGACGGCGAGGGTGCGTTGCAGCACCGGGGAGTTCTCCAGCAGCGCGGGGGAGGCGGTGATGGCCAGCACCTCCTGCTTGGTCAGCTCGTACTCCGCCTCGATCATGTGGAAGATCGGGTGCAGCGGCTCCGGGACCAGGGTCTCGACGTACCGGCGGGCGATGTTCAGGTCGGTCTTGGAGAGCATCATCTCGACGTTCGACAGGAACGTGCCGAAGAAGTGCCAGGCCCGGTGCATCTCGGCCAGGATGTCGGACATCCCGGCCTCGCGGGCGGCGGCCAGCCCCGAGCCGACTCCGAACCAGCCGGGGACGATCTGCCGGGTCTGGGTCCAGCCGAAGACCCACGGGATGGCCCGCAGCCCGGCCAGCCCGGCACCGGTGTTCGGTCGCTTCGCCGGCCTGGAGCCGATGTTGAGCGCGCCGAGCAGCTCGGTCGGGGTGGAGGCCCAGAAGTACGCCGGCAGGTCCGGATTCTCCACCAGCGACCGGTAGCGCCGGTATGCCGCGCCGGAGACCACGTCCATGGTGGCGTCCCAGCGGTCCAGCGCCTCGGCGGGCTGCCGGGGGGTGGTGTGCAGCAGGGTGCTCTGCAACACCGCCGCCAGGGTGAGCTCCAGGTTCTCCCGGGCCAGCGAGGGCAGGGTGTACTTGTCGGAGATGACCTCGCCCTGCTCGGTCACCTTGATCTCGCCGTCCAGCGTGCCGTACGGCTGGGCGAGGATCGCCTCGTGGGTGGGTCCGCCGCCGCGGCCGACCGTACCGCCCCGGCCGTGGAAGAGCCGCAGCCGTACGTTGTGCCGGGCGGCCACGTCCCGCAGCGCGCGCTGGGCCCGGTGGATGGACCACTGCGAGGTGGTGATCCCGGCCTCCTTGTTGGAGTCGGAGTAGCCGAGCATCACCTCCTGCACGTCGCCCCGGGCCGCCACGATCGCCCGGTACGCCGGCAGCGACAGCATCTCGTCGAGGAGTTCGCCCCCGGCGTCCAGCTCGGCCGGGGTCTCCAGCAGCGGCACGAAGCCGATCCGGGCCCGGCCGGTGTGCACGTCGACCAGCCCGGCCTCCCGGGCCAGCACCACGGCGGCGAGTACGTCGTCCACGCCGAGCGTCATCGAGATCACGTACGACTCGATCACCTCGACGCCGAACCGTTCCTGCACCTCCCGGATGGCGCCGAAGACGTCGAAGGTCTTCCGGGCCGACTCGGTCAGCGGGGTGTCCATGGTGGAGAGAGGACGGCGGCCGGCCAGCTCCTCGGCGAGCAGTTTGGTCCGCTCGTTCCGGCTCAGCGTCGCGTAGTCCGGCACCTCGCCGACCTGGGTGTAGAACTGGGAGACCACCACGTGGTGCGCCTCGGCGTGCTCCCGGATGTCCATCGTCGCCAGGTGCGGGCCGAAGGCGGCGACGGTGCGGATCGCCGAGGCGAGCCGGCCGACCGCGGTGAGCTGGCCGGAGTTGCGGGCCAGCGAGGCGCGCATCAGCTCCAGGTCGGCGAGGAGGTCGGCGGAGCCCCGGTAGTCCCGCCCCGGCACGTGCGCGGTGCCCTGGTTGAGCCGGCGGCGGGTGTTGGCCAGCTTGGCCCGGACACACCGGGCCTTGAGCCGGTAGGGCTCCTCGGCGTTGACCCGGCGGAACCGGGGGGCGACCTCGGGGAGCGCGTCCAGGTCCTTGGCGAGGCTGGCGCTCAGGTCGAGGCTGACCCCGCGCAGCCGGCGGGAGACCGAGATCTCGTTGATCAGTGCCTCCATCGCCGCCTCGGTCGCCTGGATGCCGTGCTCGTACTGGATCAGCAGCACGTCCCGGGTGACCTGCGGGGTGACGAAGGGGTTGCCGTCCCGGTCGCCGCCGATCCAGGTGCCGAAGGTCAGCGGCCGGGCGGTCGGCGCGGTCTCCACGCCCAGCCCGCGCAGCGTGTCGGCGAGGTCGTCGAGGACCTGCGGCGCCGCCTCGGCGTAGAGGTCACGCAGGTAGTAGATGGCGTTGCGGGCCTCGTCGGTCGGGTCCGGCCGGTCGAGTCGCAGCTCGTCGGTCTGCCAGAGCAGGTCGAGCAGTTCGGCCAGCCGCCGGTTGGCCGGGCCCTCGTCACTGGCCCCGTAGAGGATCGCGGCGGCGGCCTCGGCGTCGAGTTCGTCGGCGACGGCACGCAGCTTGGAGAGGATCGACCGGCGGGCGGCCTCGGTCGGGTGGGCGGTGAAGACCGGCCGGACGGAGAGGCGGCGGGCCACCGAGGCGATCTCCTCGGGAGGCACGCCGCGCTCCCGGATCAGCCGGGCGGCCTGGTCGAGCCAGCCGCCGTGCGCGGCCCGCTGCCGGCGCAGGTCGCGGGAGCGGTGCACCTGTTCGGTGATGTTGGCCAGGTGGAAGTAGGTGGAGAAGGCGCGGGCCAGCTTGGTGCCGGTGGTCACGTCCATCGCGCCGAGCCGCTGGGCGGCCGCCTCCGCGTCGTGCCGGACCAGCGCGCGGACCTCCTCGACCAGGTCGAGCAGGGGCGGGCCCTCCTGGCGGGCGAGGGTCTGGCCGAGGAGCTTGCCGAGCCGGCGGATGTCGGCCCGCAGCGCGGCGTCGGGCCCGTCGTGATCATGCTGGTCGGTCACCGTGCGCTCCTTGATCGAGTACGGAGGACAGCGTTGTCCGACACAGTGGATGCTATCGGCGGCCGGTCGCGGAACGCTAACGAGCCCTGTGCCGTGCTGCCGGCCACGGGTACTGGTAGAGCCTAACCGGCGCCGACAAAACGTACGTTATGCCGAGTCCCGGGCGAAGCCGCCCGTGATCGTTAGTTTGCTCACGCTCCCGCCCCCCGTTAGGCGTCGACGGTGCGCTGGATGCCGTCGAGGAGCAGGCGCAGCCCGAGCCGGTAGGCGTCGGCCATCGCGTCCGGGGTGTCGACGAAGCCGCCCGCCTCCCAGGTGCGGTTCATCGCCGGATAGCGCTCGACGTCGAAGTGCTCCGCCCAGAACGAGTCCCGGTCCGACCACCACTCGTCGGTCGACTGGCCGGTGGCCCGTTCCAGCTGGTCGGTCTCGGCCTGCTGCCGGGCGGCGGCGTCGACGAAGGTGACGATCGCGTCCGCGGCGGCGACCGCCTGCCGGGCCGGCAGGCCGAGGTCGGCGAGGGCGGCCAGCAGGTACTCCTGCTGGGCGAGCAGTCCCGGCCCGAGCGGCGGGCGGACGGTGGAGACCTCCCGGAGCCACGGGTGGCGCTGGTACATCGCCCGGGTCCGCTCCGCGTACAGCTCGATCCGGGCCCGCCAGCCCGCCGGGCCTACGTCGTCCGGGCCGGGCAGGTCGCGTTCGGCCATCACCCCGTCGACCATCAGGTCGATCAGCTCGGCCTTGCCCGGGACGTAGGTGTAGAGGGACATCGTGCCGACGCCCAGTTCCTCGGCGACCCGGGCCATCGACATGGTGGCCAGCCCCTCCCGGTCGGCGAACGCGATAGCGCCCTGCCGGATCTGCCGCACGGTCAGCCGGGGCGGGCGGCCCCGGGTCGGTCTGCCGGTGGTTCCGGTCGTTCCGGGCGACGGCTGGGCGGTCCAGAGCAGCGCCAGGGTCCGGGCCGGATCCCCGCCGCCGCTGCGCTCCACCGCCATCGTCGCCTCCGCTCGGGTACGGTCCGGACACCGCTTTCCGTACAAGGTACGTGAATAGGCGTACCTTGCGTGAACTGGCGTACCGTCAGCCGTCCAACCGGGCGTACGCGCGAACCGGGAAGCTGGCCATCCCCTCGACCAGTGGCGGCACGGCGGTGAACCGGAACCCCTCCGGGGGGAGCGAGTCCAGCCCGCGCAGGTGTTCCACGATCGGGATGCCGGCGGCGAGCAGGGCGGTGTGCGCCGGCCGGGCGCCGCCGGCGGCCGCGGAGGTGTCGTCGATGTTCACCGAGTCGATGCCGACCAGCGCCGCACCGCCCTCGACCAGCCAGGACGCCCCGTCCCCGGTCAGGTGGGGATGCTCCGGGGCGCCGTAGCCGGGCGAGCCGAACCGGGTGTCCCAACCGGTGTGCAGCAGCACGGCCCGACCGGCCACCTCGTAGGGGGCCAGCAGCAGCCGGTCGACCGCCCGGACGCCGGGTGGCACCCGCACCACGACACCGGGCAGGTCGGCGAGCCGATCCAGCGGTACGCCGGCCAGGTCGGCCCCGTCGGCGAAGCGGTGCGACGGCGCGTCGACGTACGTCCCGGTGTTGCCG
Organism: Plantactinospora sp. B6F1; assembly: GCF_040120695.1. NCBI lineage: Bacteria > Bacillati > Actinomycetota > Actinomycetes > Micromonosporales > Micromonosporaceae > Plantactinospora > Plantactinospora sp. B6F1. The sequence continues at coordinate 203,807 of NZ_JBEEAC010000010.1, forward strand.
ATCATCGTGATCTCACCGATCTGGAACTCGGTGCCGGCGGCGTACCGCTGCCGGGACGCCTCCCGGCTCAGCCACTCGACGATCCGGGGCCCGGGCAGCCCGGGGTAGCTGACCACGCCGTCCCGGATCACGTGGCTCAGCTCGATCAGCCGGGACCGCCGGCCGGGCTCGGCGGCGGTGGCGACCCCGCGCCCGCCCTTGTGCGGCTCGCGGATCAGCTCCTTGCCGGTGATCCGCACCTCGCCGACCATCAGCAGGCCGAGATGCCGGACGAGGAGCGCGGCCAACTCCTCGTCGGTGATCCCGGTGCCCGGGATGTCCAGCCGGAAGCCGTGCACGGTCAGCCCACCGCCGTTGACGAACCGAACCTCCGCGTCGAACCGGACCCGCCACTGCTCCACCATGACCTTCAGTCGATCACGGAACGGCGGTTCCGGCCAAGGGGCCAGGGCGAACGGCAACGGGGGTAGGTCCGGTCGTAGGGACTACGCTGGACCCGACACCCCCCGTCCGCACCGGGCGCGGGGCACTTTCCGCGTGCCCGAATGCAAGTGCGCCCAAAGGCAAGGTTGTGATCTGCGTGCTCACCGGTCTGCTCACCGCCGCGCTCCGCGATCCCGCGCTGGCCCGGGCCCGCTCGCTGGCCCGCACCGGTGGCCCCGACGCCGACGGGCTCGACATCACCGCCCCGCCCACGCTGCGCCCGTTCCTGGTCGCCGCCGTGGCCGCCGACGCGGAGGCGGGCGGCGCCGGGCGGCCGGTGCTCGCCGTGACCGCCACCACCCGGGAGGCCGACGACCTGGCCGCCGCGCTGGGCAGCCTGCTGCCGCCGGAGCGGGTCGTGGTCTATCCGGCCTGGGAGACCCTGCCGCACGAGCGACTCTCGCCCCGGTCCGACACCGTCGGCCGGCGGCTCGGCGTGCTCCGCCGGCTGGCCCACCCCGACCTCGCCGAGCACGCCGGGCCGGTCCGGGTGGTCGTCGCCCCGATCCGCTCGGTGTTGCAGCCACAGCTCAAAGGGCTGGGCGACCTGGAACCGGTCCGGCTGGCCGCCGGTGCCGAGGCCGGGTTGGCCGAGACCGCCCGGCGCCTGACCGACCTCGCGTACGCCCGGGTGGACCTGGTCACCAAGCGCGGGGAGTACGCCGTGCGGGGCGGCATCCTGGACGTCTTCCCGCCCACCGACGAGCACCCGTCCCGGGTCGAGTTCTGGGGCGACGAGGTGGAGGAGATCCGCACCTTCGCCGTCGCCGACCAGCGGACCATCCAGGCGGTACCGGCGCTCTGGGCGCCGCCCTGCCGGGAGCTGCTGCTCACCGGGCCGGTCCGGCACCGCGCCGCCGAGCTGGCGGTCGAGCATCCGGAGCTGGCCGAGATCCTGGACAAGCTCGCCGAGGGGATCCCGGTAGAGGGAATGGAGTCGCTCGCCCCGGCCCTGATCGGCGCGGACTCGCTCGAACTGCTGCTGCACTGCATGCCGGCCGGCAGTCACGTACTGCTCTGCGACCCGGAGCGGATCCGGACCCGGGCGCACGACCTGGTGCGTACCTCGGCGGAGTTCCTGGAGGCGAGCTGGGCCGCGGCGGCCAGCGGTGGCCAGGCCCCGATCGACCTCGGCGCCGCCGCCTTCAAGACCCTGGCGGAGGTACGCGCCACCGCCGCCGCCCTCGGCCAGCCCTGGTGGTCGGCGTCCCCGTTCGGGTTCGGCGCGGCGGCACCCGGCCCGGCCGCCACGGTCGAGCCGTGGGCGGTGGAGCCGGAGCCCGAGGTGACGGTGGTGCCGGACACCGGCGAGTCGCTGGCGCTGCACGCCCAGCCGGTGCCGCTCTACCACGGCGAGACGGCCCGGGTGGTCGACGACCTGTTGCGTTGGGTCGGCGACGGCTGGGGGGTGGCGCTGGTCTTCGAGGGGCACGGGCCGGCGCAGCGCGCCGTCGAGGTGCTCCGGGACGCCGGGCTCGGCGCCGCGCTGACCGAGACCGTGCCGACCCCGCCCGGTGCCGGGGAGCTGGTCGTGGCCTGCGGCGCGCTCAACCACGGCTTCCTGGACGAGCAGGCCCGGTTCGCGGTGGTCACCGGCAACGACATCACCGGAGGCCGGGGTTCGTCGACCCGGGACATGCGCAAGATGCCGAGCCGGCGGCGAAACACCATCGACCCGCTGGAGCTGCGGGCCGGCGACCACGTCGTGCACGAGCAGCACGGCATCGGCCGGTACGTCGAGCTGGTCCAGCGCACCGTCAACGGTGCCGACCGGGAGTACCTGGTCATCGAGTACGCGGCATCCAAGCGCGGCCAGCCCGGCGACCGGCTCTTCGTCCCGACCGACCAGCTCGACCAGCTCTCCCGGTACGTCGGAGGCGAGCAGCCGACCCTGCACCGGATGGGCGGCGCCGAGTGGCAGAAGGCCAAGGCCCGGGCCCGCAAGGCGGTACGGGAGATCGCCGCCCAGCTGGTCCAGCTCTACGCCGCCCGCAAGGCCTCCAAGGGACACGCGTTCGCCCTGGACACCCCGTGGCAGCGGGAGCTGGAGGACGCCTTCCCGTACACCGAGACGCCGGACCAGCTCGGGGCGATCGAGGAGGTGAAGCGGGACATGGAGCAGCCGACCCCGATGGACCGGCTGATCTGTGGCGACGTCGGGTACGGCAAGACCGAGATCGCGGTCCGGGCCGCGTTCAAGGCGGTGCAGGACGGCAAGCAGGTCGCCGTACTGGTCCCGACCACGCTGCTGGCGCAGCAGCACTACAACACCTTCGCCGAGCGGATGGGGCAGTTTCCGATCTCGATCAGGCAGCTGTCCCGGTTCCAGACGCCGAAGGAGGCCGAGGCGACCCTCGCCGCCGCCGCCGACGGCAGCGCCGACATCGTGATCGGCACCCACCGGCTGCTCCAGTCGGCGACCCGGTTCAAGTCGCTCGGCATGGTGGTGGTGGACGAGGAGCAGCGGTTCGGGGTGGAGCACAAGGAGCACCTGAAGACCCTGCGTACCGCCGTGGACGTGTTGACCATGTCGGCGACGCCGATCCCGCGGACCCTGGAGATGGCGATCACCGGCATCCGGGAGATGTCGACAATCGCCACCCCGCCGGAGGAGCGGCACCCGGTGCTGACCTTCGTCGGGGCGTACGACGACAAGCAGGTCGCGGCGGCGATCCACCGCGAGATGCTCCGCGACGGCCAGGTCTTCTACCTGCACAACCGGGTCGAGTCGATCGACCGGGCGGCCCGGCGGATCCGGGAGCTGGTCCCGGAGGCCCGGGTCGCGGTCGCGCACGGCCAGATGGGCGAGGACGCCCTGGAGAAGGTCATGGTCGGCTTCTGGGAGAAGGAGTACGACGTCCTGGTCTGCACCACGATCGTCGAGTCCGGCATCGACATCCCGAACGCCAACACGCTGATCGTGGAGCGGGCCGACCTGTTGGGGCTGGCCCAGTTGCACCAGATCCGCGGCCGGGTCGGTCGGGGCCGGGAGCGGGCGTACGCCTACTTCCTCTACCCGCCGGAGAAGCCGCTGACCGAGCACGCGCACGAGCGGCTGGCCACCATCGCCCAGCACACCGAGCTGGGCGCCGGCATGTACGTGGCGATGAAGGACCTGGAGATCCGGGGCGCCGGCAACCTGCTCGGCGGCGAGCAGTCCGGGCACATCGAGGGGGTCGGCTTCGACCTCTACGTCCGGATGGTCGGCGAGGCGGTACAGGCGTTCAAGGGCGAGCGGCCGGAGGAGGAGGGCGACATCAAGATCGACCTGCCGGTCGACGCGCACCTGCCGCACGACTACATCGGGGTGGAGCGGCTGCGCCTGGAGATGTACCGCAAGCTCGCCGAGGCCCGGGACGCCGATCGGCTGGCCGAGGTGGTCGCCGAGATGACCGACCGGTACGGCGAGCCGCCCGAGCAGGTGGCGAACCTGGTGGCGGTGGCCCGGTTCCGGCTGCTGGCCCGGGCGTACGGGCTCAGCGACGTCTCGGCCCAGGGCCGGCACCTGCGGTTCTCCCCGCTGCCGCTGCCGGACTCGAAACAGCTCCGCCTCAAGCGCTACCACCCGGACGCGGTCTACAAGTCGGCGACCGACCAGGTCAGCGTGCCGCGGCCGACGACCCGGCGGATCGGCGGCGAGCCGCTGCGCGACCAGGCCCTGCTGGACTGGTGCGCCCAACTCCTCCGCGACGTGCTCGGCGAACCGGCGTCGGCGACGGCGGCCCCGGCGGTGTCAGCGGTGTCGGCGAGGTGAGCGGGGCGGGCGGTTCCGACCCCGTGCCGCGGCCGGCGGGGCTGCGTGAGAGAGTGTCGAGCATGCAGCGTGTCCGTCGTCTGGCTTCGATCGCGGTCATTGCCGTTCTCGGCACCACCGCGCTGTCCGCCTGCCGGTCCGACTCCAGCGTCGCCGTCTACCTCGGGGACAAGCAGATCACCGAGGAGGAGGTGACCTCGGTGCTCGACGATGCCCGGAGCAAGGTGTCACCGAGCGGGCAGCCGGGCGCGACGCCCGAGCCGGGCGCTCCCGAGTCGAAGGCGCCGACCCGACGCGAGGTGGTCACCACCCTGGTGATGCGGGAGGTCTGCCTCAAGCTCGCCGCCGACAAGGGCTTCAAGCCGTCGGAGCAGGCCCCGATCGAGGAGATCGCCCGGGTGACCGGCCTGCCGGCGGATTCCCGCTACGCGCGGCTCTTCTCCGAGGTGGACGCCTGCCGGGCCGGCATTCCGGTGACCCAGCCGGTCGCGCCGACCCAGGAGGAACTGATGGACGTGGTGGCCCGGGGCCGGGCCGCCGGGGTGATCCCGCCGGACGCCAAGGACGGCGAGGCCGGGCAACAGCTCGACGGTGACGTGCTGCGCCGCGCACTTACCATGCGCAACGCGCTGGTCGAGGCGCTGGAGAGCACCGACGTCACGGTCAACCCGCGCTACCGGCCGCTGGAGTACCCGGTGCTGACCTTCTCGGACAGCAGCCCGGCGGTGGTCGTGCCGATCGGCCAGGCCGGCTCCGACACCGTGATCGATCCCCGCTGAGCGGCGCGGCGACACCCGGCCCGCAGCACCGGCCGTGCCCGATGACCCTGCCGTCGACCAGTCCCACCGCCCGATGACCGGCACACTGCCCGGCCCGGCTGGTCGGATCGTGCTGCTGGTCACCTCGCCCCGGCTACCGGCCGGGCTGCTGACCGCGCCCGCCTGGGACGTCGTACGCGGCTTCCCGGTGCTGGCCGGCGCGGAGAGCGAGTTGAGCGCGGCGGTACGCGCGGCCGGTGCCGAGGTGACCGTCACCCGGTCGCCCGCGCCTGACCTGCTGGCCACGGTCTCCTCGCACGGTACGGCGGTCTGGTTGGCCGGCCCGGCCGGTGACGAGGAGCTGGCCCGGGAACTGGGGCTGCGGCTGGCACGCCAACCCGGGCTCGCCGAGCTGGAGCTGATGTACGGCTCCTGGGATCCGCCCGGTGCCCGGCTGCTCGACGCGGTCGCGGTGATGGACCGGCTGGTCTCGCCCGGCGGTGACCCGTGGAAGCAGGCGCAGACCCACGCCTCGCTGGCGCAGTACCTGCTCGAGGAGAGCTACGAGGCGTACGACGCCATCGCAGCGAACGATCTCGTCGCGCTCCGCGAGGAGCTGGGGGACGTGCTGTTGCAGGTGGTGCTGCACGCCCGGCTCGCCGAGAACCTGCCCGAGGACGAGTGCTGGTCGATCGACGACGTGGCCGGTGGCCTGGTGGCGAAGATGGTCCGACGCAACCCGCACGTCTTCGGCGGGGCCGAGGTCGACGACATCGACGAGATCATCGAGAACTGGGAGCGGATCAAGCGGGCCGAGAAGCCCCGGGCCTCGGTGCTGGAGGGCGTCGCGCTCTCCCAGCCGGCGCTGGCACTGGCGGCGAAGGTGCTGCACCGGGTCGACCGGGCCGGGCTGGATGTGCCGCTGCCGGTGCCCACGGCCGGGGCCGACGAGTCGGCCCGGCTGGGCGCGAGCCTGCTGCACGCGGTGGCCCGGGCCCGGGCGGCGGGCCTGGATGCGGAGTCGGCGCTGCGCCGGGCGACCCTGGACTATGCGGCGACGGTCCGGGCCGCCGAGGGGGACTCCGCCGCGCCGTCCTGAGGTCGTGGCACGGCGCACCGGCGGGACGGCGACCGGGAGACCCGGCCCGGACCGACCGGCGGGCGTTCATCGCGAACCGGTGTGCGATGAGGTGTTGATTGAACCTTTTTCAACCTAAACCGCGCGGCGCTTACACACCGCGTCCGACCTTGCGCTCCGACGGACCGTAAGGGGAGGTTGAAAAAGGTTCACTGGTCGATCCCGGCCACCGGCAGGCTCGGGATCGCGCGGAGCAGCGCGGTCCCGCCGGGACCTGCCCGCGCCCAGGCCGACGGCGATCCCGACCCCTGCCACCAGCACCCCGACGGTCTGCCCCGGGTCGGGCGGTCGACCGGCCTGGACGGCGGCGGTGAGCAGGGTGGCGACCGGCATCAGCCCGACGAGCACCCCGGCCCGGTCCACCCCCAGCTGGCGCAGCCCGGTGAACCAGGCGAGGAAGGCCACCACGGTCATCATCGCCGCCAGATAGCCGAACGTCGCGGTCTCGGTCGCGGTGGGCGCCCGCCACCGGGCCAGTTCACCCGCCGGGATCGCCGCCGCCAGCAGCAGCGGTACGGCCAGTGCGCAGCTGTACGCCGCGACCCGTACCGGCCCGAGTCGGGGGAGTACGGCGGCGGCGAGCAGCGAGAACGCGATCTCGCCGCCGAACGCACCGAGCGAGGCGAGGATGCCGACCGCGTCGGCCCGGCCGCTGCCCTGGACCAGTGCGGTACCGGCGACCACGATCCCGGCCGCCCCGACCAGCCGGAGCGTCGGTCGCCGGCCGGCGGTGAGCGGGCCGAGCAGGGCGAGCCCGAGCGGTGCGGCGCCGATGAAGGTCCCCACCACGGCCGGGTCGGCGTGCGGCAGCGCGACCAGGATGCAGGCGTTGAACCCGGCCATCCCGGTCAGCGCGAGGGTGGTCAGCACGACCAGCTCCCGCCGGTTCGGCCGGCCGGGCGGGGGCGTGCCGCCGGCCAGCAGTCCGGGAAAGCGGTGGACCAGGGCGAACAGTACGGCGGCGGCCAGCCCGTACCGGGCGGCCTGGCCGGTCAGGTGTGGATAGTCGAGGACCAGTTGACTGAGCGAGACGGAGCTGCCGACCAGCACCATCCCGCCGACGCAGAGCAGCACCGCGACGGGGTTCGAGACCTGCACCGGAGCAACGCTACGGCGTGATTGGTCCATGAGGCAGGGCCAAACCGAGGCGTTGTGACAGGACCATTAGGGTCGGGGCCGCCGGTTCCGGGAGCGGGCTGCCGATATGCCGGCCGACGGGCGGAACGTCGGTCGTCTAGGTTTTCCCCATGCCACCATTTGTCCCGCTCGCCGAACGGATCGTCGACGCGCTCCTGGCGAGCGATCCCGAACTGGCCCTCTCGGTCGGCGTGCACGGTCTCGACGACCGGTTGCCGGACCGCTCCGCCGACGCGGTGGCCGGCCGGGTGGCGATGCTGCGGGACGCCGCGCACGCGCTCTCCGAGGTCGACGCCGAAGAGCTGGACGTTCCGGAACGGGTCGACCACGCCGTACTCACCGCACTGGTCGACCGGGGGATCTTCGAGCTGACCGAGGTGCGGTCGCACGAGTGGAACCCCCTGGTGCACAACCCCGGACCGCTGCTGTACGCGCTGGTCGCCCGCCCGTTCGCCCCGGCCGACGTACGGCTGGGCAGCCTGGCCGGGCGGCTGGCCGCCGTACCGGACGCGCTGGCCACGGCGCGGGCCGTGCTCCGGGACGTGCCCCGGATCCACGCCGAGACCGCCGCCGGGCAGTTCGAGGGCGCGGCGGCCCTGGTCCGGGCCCAGGTGCCGGCACTGCTGGCCGAGGTGCCCGGGTTGCGCGGCACGGTCGAGCCGGTCGCCCGGGCGGCAGCCCGCGAGCTGGCCGGCTTCGCGGACCGGCTCCGCTCCGGGCTGCGCGACGACCCCGGGCCGGGCCGGGACCCCCGGCTGGGGCGGCGGCTCTGGGAGGCCCGGCTCTGGCACACCCTGGACACCGAGCTCGGTGCCCGGCAGGTGCTCGACTCGGCCTGGGCCAACCTGGAGCGGGTCACCGAGCAGATCCGGGCGGCCGCGGTCGAACTGGTCGGCGGCCCGGCCTCGGACGAGACGGTACGCCAGGCGCTGGCCCTGCTCGGCGACGAGCGCCCGGACAACTCCTCGGTGGTGCCGCTGGCCCGGACGACCCTGCAGGAGGCGCGCGACTTCGTCGCCGACACCGACCTGGTGTCGCTGGTCGACGACCCCTGCGTGATCAGGGAGATGCCGGAGCACGACCGGGGGGTCGCGGTCGCCTACTGCGACGCGCCCGGGCCGCTGGAGTCCGCCACGATGCCGACGTACTACTGCATCGCGCCGACCCCGTCGGACTGGTCGGCGGCCCGGGTGGAGTCGTTCTTCCGGGAGTACAACGACCACATGATCCGCAACCTCACCGCTCACGAGGCGGTGCCGGGGCACTTCCTCCAGCTGGCGCACGCCCGGCGCTACCGGGGCAGCAGCCGCGCCAGGGCGCTCGGCCGTTCGGGGACGTTCATCGAGGGCTGGGCGGTCTACGCCGAGGAGGCGATGGTCGCGCGCGGCTTCGGTGGCCTGGCGGTGCGGTTGCAGCAGCTCAAGATGCAGCTACGGATGACGATCAACGCGATCCTGGACCAGTTGACGCACTGCGAGGAGCTCTCCGAGTCCGACGCGCTGGCGCTGATGACCGGGCGGGGCTTCCAGGAGGAGGGCGAGGCGGCCGGCAAGTGGCGCCGTGCCCTGCTCACCTCGACCCAGCTCTCCACCTATTTCGTCGGCTACCACCAGGTCGCCGGGGTCGCCGCGCGCCGGCCGGCCGGGGTGCCGGTACGGCAGTGGCACGACGCGATGCTTGCGCACGGCTCCCCGGCACCGCGCCACCTGCCCGCGCTGCTCGGCCTGGACGAGTACGACCTCGCCTGACACGAAAATCGGGCGTCCTGCCGAGGGTTGAGATCAGGTGGCTTCGATGGGTTGGATGGTGGTCTGGTAGCCGAGTTGGTGGAGCTGGTCGAGGAGTCGTCGGGCGTGGCGGGCTTTGCGGTG